>CAMDEB010000038.1 GCA_945893085.1 Rhodoplanes serenus
GGCGCGTTCGAAGGCCTTGGCCGCCGAATGCAGGTTGCCGGAACCATAGTCGACGATGGCGACGCTCATCGACGCGTTTCGGGCTCGGGGAACAGGCCGATCACCTCGGGCGAGGCCGCCGGCATGCGCATCACCGGCGGCGGAGACACCGTCGCCGGTTGCGGCGGCAAATCGTTCCGCATCACCCAGGCATCGAAGAAGCGCCGCTCGGCCGCTTCCAGATCTTCGCCGACCACGACGCCGAGGTTCTTCCACTTGCGCCGCGTAAAGGTCCAGCGCCGCAGCGTCGCCGCCTCGAATCCGATCAGCAGCGAGATCAACAGTCCGACGGCGAGCTTCACCGTTCCGGATGCGCCAAGCGCCCAGAGTCCCGCCTGCAGCGCCACGGTGCCGGCCAGATAGGCCAGCAGCACCAGCCACAGCCGGTGCCACAGGATCCATACCGGTCCGAGCAGGAAGGCCCAGACATAAAAGCCGTCGCGCACGAACACGAAGCGGTCCGCATCGGTTGCGGTCTCACTCTTGCGCGGCCGCGGCTCATGCACCGTATAGACTGTCATGTTCGTTCTCCGGCCGCCCCCTCCTTACCCTCCCCCGCAAACGGGGGAGGAAAAAGAGGTTTTTATCCGCCGAGCGTGCCCTTGGTCGAAGGCACTTCGCCGGCCGCCCGCGGATCGATCGCCAGCGCCGCACGCAGCGCCCGCGCCAGACCCTTGAAGCACGACTCCGCAATATGGTGATCGTTGGTGCCGTATAAAGCCTCCACGTGCAGCGTGATGCCGGCGTTCATGGCGAAGGCCTGGAACCACTCCTGCACCAGCTCGGTGTCGAAAGCGCCCACCTTGTCGCGGCCGAACGTCGCCTTGAACACCAGGAACGGACGGCCCGACACGTCGATCGCGACGCGTGTCAGCGCCTCGTCCATCGGCACGTGCACGTCGGAGTAGCGCGTGATGCCCTTCATGTCGCCGAGCGCCTGCTTCACCGCCTGGCCGAGCGCGATGCCGACGTCCTCGGTGGTGTGGTGGTGGTCGATGTGCAAGTCGCCCTTGGCCTTGACCGCGATGTCGATGCGCGAGTGCCGCGCCAACAGGTCGAGCATGTGGTCGAAGAAGCCGATGCCGGTCGACACCGCCGACTTGCCGGTGCCATCGAGGTCGACTGAGACCTCGATGTCGGTTTCCTTGGTGGTCCGCTTGACCGACGCCTTGCGGCCGTCCTTGCGCGCCTTGACGGGCGCGCGGGCGGGGGCTTTCACGGTGAGCTTCCGGCCGCGAGCCATCGGGATGCCTTTTCCGTTGAATCGGCGCCCTTTTAGCAGGGGTTTGCCGGATTCGCCACAGGCGGCGGCCGCGCGTTTGCAATGACCAATGCCAGCCCATACATGCCTTCCGGGTAGAGGGGATGGCGTATGCAGCAACCACAAACCGACGTCTGGCACGGCACCACGATCCTGACCGTCCGCAAGGGCGGCACGGTCGCGATCGGCGGCGACGGCCAAGTCTCGATCGGCCAGACCATCATCAAGGCGAACGCCAAGAAGGTGCGCCGGCTCGGCAAAGGCATGGGAGGACTGGGCGACGTGATCGCGGGCTTTGCCGGCGCCACCGCCGACGCCTTTACGCTGTTCGAGCGGCTCGAAACCAAGCTCGAGCAGTACCCCGGGCAGCTCACCCGCGCCGCGGTCGAGCTCGCCAAGGACTGGCGCACCGACCGCTACCTGCGCCGGCTCGAGGCGATGATGATCGTCGCCGACAAGGACGTGTCGCTGGTGCTGACCGGCACCGGCGACGTGCTCGAACCGGAATCCGGCGTCATGGGTATCGGCTCGGGCGGCAACTATGCGCTCTCGGCCGCGCGCGCGCTGGTCGACGGGCCGCTCGACGCCGAGGCGATCGTGCGCAAGTCGCTCGATATCGCCGCCGACATCTGCGTCTACACCAATCGGAATGTCACGATAGAGACATTGAAGGCATGATGAACCTGTCATTCCGGGGCGCCGCCGATCTCGGGTTTACCCGAGATCGGAATTCGAGTGTCCAAGTCGGCCAAGGCCGACTTGGATGGCGGCGAACCCGGAATCCATACTCACAAGTCGTGGTTATGGATTCCGGCTCTCGCGCTCCGCGCTCGGCCGGAATGACAAAAGGAAAGCAATGACCGACTTTTCCCCCCGCGAAATCGTTTCCGAGCTCGACCGCTTCATCGTCGGCCAGGGCGACGCCAAGCGCGCGGTCGCGATCGCGCTGCGCAACCGCTGGCGGCGTTTGCAGCTCGACGACAAGCTGCGCGAAGAGGTGCTGCCGAAGAACATCCTGATGATCGGCCCGACCGGCGTCGGCAAGACCGAGATTTCGCGCCGGCTGGCGCGGCTGGCCGGCGCGCCGTTCCTCAAGATCGAGGCCACCAAGTTCACCGAGGTCGGCTACGTCGGCCGCGACGTCGAGCAGATCGTCCGCGACCTGGTCGAGATTTCGATCGCGCTCACCCGCGGGCGCAAGCGCAAGGACGTGCAGGCGCGCGCCGAGCTCGCCGCCGAGGCGCGCGTCGTCGACGCGCTGGTCGGCGCCAATGCCAGCCCGACCACCAAGGACGCGTTCCGGAAAAAACTGCGCTCAGGCGAGCTCAACGACAAGGAAATCGAGATCGAGCTGCAGGGCGGCGGCGGCGGCCTGCCGATGTTCGAGATCCCGGGAATGCCCGGCGCGCAGATGGGCGCGATCAACATCGGCGACATCTTCGGCAAGATGGGCGGCCGCACCAAGACCCGCCGCGTCACCGTGCTGGAATCGCACGAGCTGCTGGTCAACGAGGAATCCGACAAGCTGCTCGACGACGATCAGCTGGTGCAGGAATCGATCAGGATCGTCGAACAGAACGGCATCGTCTTCCTCGACGAGATCGACAAGATCTGCGCGCGCGAGGGCCGCATGGGTGGCGACGTGTCGCGCGAGGGCGTGCAGCGCGATCTGCTGCCGCTGATCGAGGGCACCACCGTCAACACCAAGCACGGGCCGGTGAAGACCGACCACATCCTGTTCATCGCCTCCGGCGCCTTCCACATCTCGAAGCCCTCGGACCTGTTGCCCGAGCTGCAAGGCCGATTGCCGATCCGCGTCGAACTCAAGGCGCTGACCCGCGACGACCTGCGCAGCATCCTGACCGAGCCTGAGGCCTCGCTGATCAAGCAGTACATCGCGCTGATGGCGACCGAGGGCGTGACGCTCGATTTCACCGAGGACGCGATCGACGCCATTGCCGACGTGGCGGTCGCGGTCAACGGCAGCATCGAGAACATCGGCGCGCGCCGGCTGCAAACGGTGATGGAGCGCGTGCTCGACGAGATCTCGTTCGCCGCCACCGACCGCTCGGGCGAAACCGTGAAGATCGACGCGGCCTACGTGCAGAAGCACGTCGGCGATCTGGCCAAGAACGCGGATTTGAGCCGGTTTATTTTGTAAGACACGTCTGCCGACGGCATCGTCATGGCCGGGCTTGTCCCGGCCATCCACGCCTTGCTTTAGCTTCAGCTAGAAAGGCGTGGATGCCCGGCACACGGCCGGGCATGACAACGGAGCGACCTGTATCCGTCCGGCCCTTGACCCCGTGCGCCGTTCCCCATTTGCTATCGCCTCCGATGGCTACCAAGGATGGCGAATGTCCGATCCAGTCTCGAAATCCGGCAAGCCCCTCGGCCCGATCGGCACCAAGGTGCTGTTTGAGAACGACCACATCCGCGTCTGGAGCGTCGAGCTCGGCGCCAACGGCCACCAGCCGCTGCACGAGCACCAGCATCCCTACCTCATCGTGCCGATCAGCGAAGGCAAGTCGGTCATGCGCTGGGAGGATGGCCGCGAGCGGCAGCTGGTCGACGTGCTCGGCGAGGTGAAATACCGCGAGGCGTCCGGCGGGCCGCACGAGTTGTTCAATCTGGAACAAACCAAATTCCATTCGATCCTGGTGGAGATCAAGGCCGCCGGCAAATCCGCCTGACGGCGTCGCATCGAGGCCGGCTTCACGGTACAGTCGGGGCAGCAGTTGGGGAAACGCATGCGTCTTGGAATGTTCATGATGCCGGTGCATCCGCCGGACCGCACCATGTGGAGCGCGATCGAAGAGGACACCGAGAAGTCGCTCTTGGCCGACCAGCTCGGCTTCGACGAGGTCTGGCTCGGCGAGCATTTCTCGGCCTCGACCGAGCCCTACCCGTCGCCGTTCATGTTCTTCGCCAATCTGGTCGCCCGCACCAAGCACATCAGCTTCGGCACCGCCGTCATCAACCTGCCGAACCATCATCCGGCGATCGTCGCGGCGGAGGCGGCGCAGTTCGACCACATGAGCAAGGGCCGCTTCATGATGGGCGTCGGCCCGGGCGGGCTGGTGTCCGACTTCGAGCTGTTCAAGAACCCGGACCACAACGCGCGCAACCGCATGGTGATCGAAGCGGTCGACATGATCGAGCGCATCTGGTCGCAGGACCCGCCCTACGATCTCAAGGGCGAGTTCTGGGACATCTCGATCAAAGACGGCATCGTGCCCAATCTCGGCATCGGCTTCATGCCGAAGCCGTATCAGCAGCCGCGGCCGCCGATCTCGATCTCGCTCGCCAGCCCAAGCTCGTCGTCCGCCAAAACCGCGGCGGAAAAGGGCTGGGGCATGATCTCCGCCAACATCATCCCGGCCTATTCGGTGGCCTCGCACTGGAAGGTCTACAGCGACGCCTGCCGCGCCAAGGGCATCGCGCCGCGCGGCGACAACTGGCGCGTCGCGCGCAACCTGATGGTGGCGCCCTCCGACGCCGAAGCGCGCGAGCGCGTGTTCAGCGCGCAGGCCTCGAACCAATATTTCTACACCTATATGCGCGAGGTGCTGAACCGCGTCGGCCTGCTGGTGATCCTCAAGCCGAAGCCGGACATGCCCGACGCCGAGGCGACGGTCGAAGCCATCACCGAAGAGTGCGTGCTGTACGGCTCGCCCTCGACGCTGCTCGACAAGCTGGTGGCGTTCCGCGACAAGGTCGGCCCGTTCGGCACGCTGCTGCAGACCGGGCTCGACTGGGGTGGCAAGAACCGCGAGTGGGAGCATGAATCGATGCGGCTCCTCGCCCACGAAGTGATGCCGAAGCTGAAGCAGCACGTGCAGGCGCAAGCGGCCGAGTAAATTCTTGTGATGCCACACATGACTCCCTCTCCCCGTCACCCTGAGGTGCGAGCGAAGCGAGCCTCGAAGGGTCGACGGCCCGGCTGTTGCAACATCGGGGCCGTGCATCCACCAATCTCGGGTTTACCCGAGATTGGATTTCTCAATGCGCAAGTCGGCTACAGCCGACTTGCGGTGGCCCGGCTGCGCCGGGCACCTCAGGATGACGGGTCGAGAGTTGATGAGTAAGGGATAGAAAAATGCGTCTTGGACTGTTCATGATGCCGGTGCACCCGCCCGGCCGTTCGCTGACCGACACGCTGGCCGAGAACACCACCAAGTCGATCTACGCCGACGAGCTCGGCTTCCACGAACTGTGGATGGGCGAGCACTTCTCGGCGACCACCGAGCCGTTCCCCTCGCCGCTGATGTTCCTGGCCGCGCTGATCCCGCAGACCAAGAACATCCTGCTCGGCACTGCCGTCATCAACCTGCCCAACCACCATCCGGCGATCGTCGCCGCCGAGGCGGCGCAGTTCGACCACATGAGTGGCGGCCGCTTCATGTTCGGCGTCGGCTCCGGCGGGCTGGCCCCCGACTTCGAGCTGTTCGACGTGTTCGACGGGCCGGTGCGCCAGCGCAAGTTCCTGGAATCGATCGACCTGATCCTGAAAATCTGGGCGCAGGATCCGCCCTACGATCTGCAAGGCGAGTTCTGGAGGATCCAGATCAAGAAGGTGATCGTGCCCGAGCTCGGCTTCGGCGGCATGCCGAAGCCGCTGCAGAAGCCGCATCCGCCGGTCCACGTCTCGATCGGCAGCCCGAATTCGGCGACCGCGCGCGTCGCGGCAAGCCGCGGCTGGGGCATCATCTCCGGTCCGACCGCGCCGGCCTGGTCGACCGCGTCGCAGTGGTTAGTCTACAGCGAAGCCTGCCGTGCCGCCGGAAAGCCTGCCAGCGGCGACAACTGGCGCGTCTCGCGCAACATCGTGGTGGCGCCGACCGATGCCGAAGCCCGCGACCGCGTGTACGGCGAGCGTTCGGCGAACCGCCACTACTTCTCCTACATGCGCAACGCGCTGTTCCTCGGCAAGCGGCTGTCGATGATCAAGCCTGATCCGAAGATGACCGACGAGCAATGCACGCCAGAAACCATCATGGACGAATGCATCATCCACGGCTCGCCACGCACCGTGGTCGACAAGCTGATCGCCTACCGCGAGCGTGTCGGTCCGTTCGGCACCCTGCTCAAGATCGGCGTCGACTGGAGCGGCCCGAACGAGGCCTGGGAGCGCGAGGGCATGCGGCTCTTGGCGCAGGAGGTGCTGCCGGAATTTTCGCAGCACGTCCGCGCGGAAGCGGCCGAATAGCGCACGTTGCGGCGAGCCCCACTCCGTGGCACCAAGGACCGGGGGAGAGCAAAGGTTCGACGCATGACCAGACTCTCGCTTTCCGGACTTCTTGGCCTGCTGCTGCTCGCATCTCCCGCGCACGCGGCGCAATGCGGCGGCGACTTCAACGCCTTCGTTTCCAGCATGTCGCGGGAAGCGGCGGCCGCGGGCGTGTCACGCGATACGATCGCCACCGCGTTCGCGGGCGTGACGCAGGATCAGGCGGTGCTCGCCTTCGACCGCCGCCAGCGCGGCACCTTCCGTAAGACCTTCGAGGAATACGCCGCGACGCGTGTCAGCGCCCGCCCCATCAAACGCGGCGTCCAGCTCATGCAGCGGCACGCCGCGCTGCTGTCGCGCATCGAGCGGCAGTTCGGCGTTCCGCCGCATCTGATCGTGGCAATCTGGGGCCTGGAAACCGACTTCGGCTCCGGCGACATGGGCAAGCTGCCGGTGATCCGCGTGGTCACGACCATGGCGCACGACTGCCGCCGCACCGACCTGTTTCAGAAGGAGCTGCTCGCGGCGCTGCAAATCCTCCAGCGCGGCGACCTGCAGTCGAGTGAGCTGGTCGGCGCCTATGCCGGCGAGCTCGGCCAAACCCAGTTCCTGCCGTCCTCCTACATCAAGTACGGCGTCGACTACGACGGCAACGGCCATGTCGATCTGCGCCGCAGCGTGCCGGACGTGCTCGCCTCCACGGCCAACCTCCTGAAGGTGAACGGCTGGCGGGCCGGCGCGCCATTCACCGAGGGCACGCCGAACTTCGAAGTGATGCGCGAGTGGAACCGGTCGGTGGTGTATCGCAAGACCATCGCCTATTTCGCCGAACGCCTGGAGCAGGGGCGATAGGCGCTACTCCCGCCGCGCCTTGCGCAGCCGCACATACAGCGCGCCCTCGCCGCCGTGGCCGGTGCCGGCGGATTCGAAGCCGACCACGCAGGCGCGGAACTCCGGCAGCCGCAGCCACATCGGCACCTGGCGCTTGAGCACGCCGCGTTCGCCGTCGAACTCGCCGCGGCCCTTGCCGGTGATGACCAGCACGACCCGATCGCCGCGCGCTTGCGCCCAATGCAGAAAGCCGAGCAGCGCGTCGTGCGCCTCCGCCTGGGTGCGGCCGTGCAGGTCGAGGCGGGCGTCGATCGCGTCGGTGCCGCGCGACAACCGCCGCTTGGCGCGGCGGCCGAGCGGCGCGGCCTCGGGCGGCGACACAGGCTTGGCCGGCGCCGCCGCCGAGCCGATCGATCGGGCGTTGAGCGCCGGCTTGAACACGGGCTTCGGCGCCGGTTTCGATGCGGATTTCGGTTTGGGCTTCGGCGGCGCCGGCGCGGCCGGCGCTTCGTCGAGATCGGCGTCAGCCTTGCGGCGCGTCCGCAGCGGCGCGATCGAGGTGGTGACGACCTTCCACAATTGTCGTTCGTCGTCGCGGAGCCGGCGGCCGGGGCGGCGCGGTCTCGGCTCGCCCGCGCTCATTGCTTGCGCTTGGGTTTGTGCTTCGCCGGCTTCGGCTCATTCGTCGTCGCCTCCGGCTTCGGGTCGGATTTCTTTTCCGGCTTCTTGTCCAGTTGCGCGATCACCGGCCGCGGCTTCGGCAGCGGCACGCCGCCATAGGCGGCGACCGGATCGATCTCGTTCGGAAACAGCATGACGAACTTGCCGGGATGGCGCAGCCGGCCGGAGACGAGGCCGGGCTGGTCGCTGGCGCCGAAATAGATGTCGGCGCGCGCCGGCCCGAGGATGGCGCCGCCGGTGTCCTGCGCCACCATCAGGCGGCGGAATTTCGTCGTGGGCTGCTCGCTGTCGATCGGCAGCTCGGCGGAGATGAAGAACGGCGTGCCGTAGGTGTGCAGGTTGCGATCGACTGCGATCGAGCGTCCCGGCGTCAGCGACACGCCTTGCGCGCCGACCGCCTCCTCGTGCTCGGCGAGGCTGGTCTCGCGGAAGAACACGTAGGACTTGTTCAGCCGCATCAGCTCCTTGCCCTCGTCCGGATTGGCGTTGATCCATTGCCGGATGCGATCCATCGACATCTCGTCTTTGGCGACCTGCTTGCGCTCGATCAGGAACCGGCCGACCGGAGTGTAGGGATGGCCGTTCTGCGCCTCGTAGTTCAGCCGCAGCATTTTGCCGTCGTCGAGCTTGACCCGCACCGAGCCCTGGATGTGGACGAAGAAGGCGTCGACCGGGTCCTTGAGGTAGCAGATCTCCAGCTTGCGGCCGTTGAGCACGCCGTCCTCGATGGCGGCGCGATCGTGGAACGGCACCAGCTTGCGGCCGGCGCGTTTGGATTTGCCCTTCTTGGCCGTGAATGTCGCGGCCTTCAGCATCCGGCCGCCCTTCAAAAGATTGGTGGGCCTGCGATAGAGCGGCGAAGCGAACGCATCGCTCGGCTGCCGCGCGCCCTCGACGATGGGTTCGTAATAGCCGGTGAGGAATCCGTCGGTCTCGCCCAGCGGCGAGATGCGAACCGGCCGGAAGTTCTGCTCGAAGAACTCCCGCGCCGCCTTGGCGTCGCGCGGCTTTGCGTCAACCGCCCGGCGGCACACCTCGTAGAGCGCGTCCAGCACCGGCCGCGCTTCGCGCGCCGCCTTGGTGCGGCGGACGATCGCCTTGCAACTGTTGAGGAAGGTTGCGAACGCCGCCGTGTGGTCGTCCTCGGCCCAGCCGTCGATCGCGGTCCAGGCGAGCGGCTCAAGCTGCGTGTTGGGGAATTTCACCCCCGGGGCGCGCGCGCTGGCCTGAGCCGATGCGGCGAGGCCAAAGCAGACGAGCAACGCGCCCGCGTAGAGTCCAGATCGATGCAGAAGGTGCGAGCAACCCGCGATCATTGCCCGGCTTCGGTCGCGACCAGTTTCCAGTTCGGATCGCGCGAGCCGGTGTCGCGCGCAAACGTCCACACGTCGGTGACGTCGGTCACCTTGTCGGGACTGCCGTCGATCACCGTGCCGGAGCGGTCGCGGGTCACCGAGACGAGCTGCGACACGAACTGCACCGTGATCTGAGCGGTCTTGCCGCGGGCTTCCGCGCTCTGCAGGTCGGCGCGCTCGATCGCGACGAACCGCGTCTCGACGGTCTCGCCGCGCTGCTGGCGCTCGCTGATCGCGGTCTCGAAGCCCTCGTAGACCTCGCGGCTCAGCAGGTTCTTCAACTGCCGCCGGTCGCCGGTCGCAAAGGCGGTGACGATCATTTCGTAGGCAGCGCGGGCGCCGGGGAGGAAATGTTTGGCGTCGAACGTCGGGCCCTCGCTGGCGATCGCATCCAGGCCCTTGGCGAGGGCCGAGCCCGGCTCGGCGATGCCCTTCCAACGCTCCGACGGCTCGACCGGCTCCTCGGCCTTTTGCGTCGTGTCGGGGGCGCGGCCCGGAAGGGTGACGACCTTGCCGTCGTTCGGGGCGGTGCGGACGTCGCGGGCGGCATAGGGATCGTGCGGCGGACGCTCGCGGCCGGTCCGCTGACCGAGCACGCTGCGCAGACGCAGGAAGATGAACACCGCCAGCGCCAGGAAGATGATGGTGTAGATGTCGAACACGTCTCGCATCCTCCCGAGGCGGCGGTGGTGACGGAACAAGCTTTCCGCGGCATCAAATCCGCGGCACGGGAGGCCCGCTCCGCCGCTATAATGTAGGCACGCGACCTTCAGCCATCCAGAGGCGCATCGGTCAATTCGACCGATACCGCGCGTCGGGACGAACCTTAGACGATCCCCGCCGCCGCGCCAACCTGGACCGCGGCAGGAAATGACGGCCATGGTAAAATGGATCATCCTTGCCATCCTGCTGCTGCCGGTCGCGGAAATCGGCGTATTCATCGTGGTGGCTGCCGTTCTGGGCCTCGGCTGGGCCTTTACCCTGCTGCTGGCGACCACGCTGGCCGGGTTCCTGGTGCTGCGCTGGGCGGGCCGCAGGGGACTGGCCCGGTTCCGTGTCGCCGTCGCCGACAGCAACGTCACCGGATTTGAGGCGAATACCGGCGGTTTCCTGACCGTGCTTGCCGGCCTGCTGCTGCTGCTGCCGGGCTTCATCACCGACGTCATCGGCCTCCTGCTGCTGATCGGCCCGGTCCGGCGCTGGTGTGGCGCGGCGTTCCGCCGCGCCGTCGGCAGCCGCAATCGCGGCCCCGGCCGCGCCGAGGTGATCGATCTCGATCCCGAGGAGTGGCGGCAGGTGGCCGACCGCGAACTGGAGAACAAGCCCGACAAGGCCCCCGCGGCTGAGTGGAAAGCTTCCATTTCCCCGTTCTTGTCCCGTCGGGAGGGCCGTGTTAGCCACACCGCCGACCGCATCGGCGCCGAGGCGTCTGCGCCCGAAAAATCTCAATCCGGAGGAACGTTCATGGCGAGCACCACCAACGGCGGCCCTGCTGCTGCCGCCGCCCCAGCGCCGGGCGCGCCGGCGCAGCTCTCGGTCCTCGCCCAGTACATCAAGGACCTTTCGTTCGAGAACCCGGGCGCGCCGCGCTCGCTCACCGCCAACCAGCAGCCGCAGATCAGCATCCAGATCAACGTCACCGCCAACCCGTTGGCCGACAACGACTTCGAGGTCGAGCTCAAGCTCGAGGGCAAGGCTGAGGCCGGCGGCAGCCTGCTGTTCTCGTTCGAGCTGGCGTATGGCGGCGTGTTCCGCATCGTCAACGTCCCGCAGGAGAACATGCATCCGCTGATGCTGATCGAATGCCCGCGGCTTTTGTTCCCGTTCGCGCGCGAGATCGTCGCCACCACGGTGCGCAACGGCGGCTTCCCGCCGCTGATGCTCGATCCGATCGATTTCGTGGCGCTCTACCAGCAGCGGCTGGCGCAAATACAGCAGGCGCAGGTGCCGAACACCGCGCTCTAGCAGCGGAGCGCGTTTCCTAGTCCGCCGCCGGCGGCTGGTACTTCCGCCAGATCGCGTTCTCGCCCAGCGTGGCGATGAAGCTGCGGTGCGCGGCAAGCTCCTCTTCCGTCACCCGCGGCGGCAGCGCCACCATGCGGACGCTGACGGAAACCACCGGCCTGCGTCCGTCGCCGCCGCTCGATGTCTGCGCCAGTCCGAGCAGCGCCTGGCGGGCGCCGATCAGCTCGACATAGACCTCGGCCAGCAACTCGGCGTCGAGCAGCGCGCCGTGCTTGGTGCGGCGCGAGTTGTCGATCTTGTAGCGCACGCACAGATCGTCCAGCCGGTTCGCGCCGCCGGGATGCTTGCGGCGCGCCAGCAGCAAAGTGTCGACCAGGCGGTCGCGGCTCACCGCGCCCTTGCCGGCGCGCTGCAGTTCGGCGTTGAGGAAGCCCAGGTCGAACATCGCGTTGTGGGCGACCAGCGGGTCCTCGCCGATGAAGGCCAGGAGTTCCTCGCACACATCGCAGAACAGCGGCTTGTCCTTGAGGAACTCGATGCTGAGGCCGTGCACCTTGAAGGCCCCCTCCGGCATGTCGCGTTCCGGATTGATGTAGCGGTGGAACGTGTTGCCGGTCGGGAACCGGTTGACCAGCTCGATGCAGCCGATCTCGACCAGCCGATCGCCGGTGATGGGATCGAGGCCGGTGGTCTCGGTGTCGAACACGATCTCGCGCATGGTCTTAAGCCCGGTGCCGAATCATTTCCGCTTCGGTGGCATTGTAGAAACCGCTGCCAGGATTTTAGCAACTTGCTCGCGCGCCGGCTCGATTCCCTGCGAGCTATCCACCACGTAATCCGCCCGCCGGCGCTTTTCCGCGTCGGGCATTTGCCGCGACAGCAGCGCCTCGAACTGTTCCACGGTCACGCCGCGCTCAAGCACCCGCCCGCGCTGGACCTCGGCCGGCGCCGATACCACCACCACCGCATCGACATGCGCGTCGCCGCCGGTTTCCAGCAGCAGCGGAATATCCAGCACCACGACCTTGGCGCCGATCGCCGCCGCCTCTTCGATGAAGCGCTGTCGCGCCTGCGCCACCAGCGGATGCACGATCGATTCGAGCAGCTTGAGCGCCGGCGGATCGCCCACCATCCGCTTGCCGAGCGCCATACGATCGACCTTGCCGTCCCGGGTGGTGCCGGGAAACGCCTTCTCGATCGCAGCAACGGCGTCGCCCTCATAGAGCCGATGCACCGCCGCGTCGGCGTCGTAGACCGGCACGCCGGCGTCGGCGAACAGCTTCGCCGTCGTGGTCTTTCCCATTCCGATCGAGCCGGTCAGGCCGAGCACGAACATTGGTGTATTCCCCGACGCGATCTCAATCGCGATGAGAGACGGCACTCTCTCCACCGTCATGCCCGGCCCTCGGGTCCGGCCTTCGGCCGGCCCAAGGACAGGCTCTTGTGCCGGGCATCCACGCCTTTTTGGGCAACGAAGCAAGCCGTGGATGGCCGGGACAAGCCCGGCCATGACGTCGTGCTAGGTCGCCAATAAACCTTCCGCGCGCAGCCAGCGCAGCAGCGGCAGGAGCGGCAAGCCGAGCACGGTCGAATGATCGCCTTCGACCTTTTCGAACAGTTGAACGCCCAGACCTTCGAGCTGGTAGCCGCCGACGCTCGACATGGCGGCAGCGCCCGCCGCATCGAGATAGCGCTCGAGGAAATCATCCGAGAAATGGCGCATCGTCAGGTGCGCCGCATCGACGTGCTCGAACAGCCGCTCGCTGCCGCGCCAAACCGCCACCGCCGAATGCAACGTGTGGGTCCGCCCGCGCAACATAGAAAGCTGTTCGCGCGCGCCGGCGCGATCCTTGGCCTTGGAAAACCGCCGCGCGTTCAGCGTCAGGGTCTGATCCGCGCCGAGCACGATCCGGCTGGGATGTTCGGCCGCGACGGCCTGGGCCTTTTCGCGCGCCAACAGGCCGGCCACGTCGCCGGCGCCGCTGAGCCCGGCACGCGCCTCGACCGCGCGCTCGTCGATGTCGGCCGGCTGCACGTCCACCGCCACGCCCGCCGATGTCAGCAGCGTACGGCGAACCGCGCTCTGCGATGCGAGCAGCAGCGGTTGCGGGGCGAGCCAGAGCGTCATGTCAGGCCGGCTGCCGGCGGCGGTCGGCCAGCAGCGCCAGCACCGCCGCGGCGGTTTCCTCGATCGAGCGCCGGGTGACGTCGATGATCGGCCAATTGTGCTTGCCGCAAAGCTTGCGCGAAAACGCGATCTCCTCGGCTACCGCCTGCTTGTCGATATACTGGTCGTCGTCGTTGTGCGCGTTCAGGCCGAGCAATCGGTTCTGCCGGATCTGCACGATCCGTTCGGGACTGGCGGTCAGCCCGACCACCAGCGGATGCTTCAAAGTCTCGAGATTCGGCGGCACCGGCACGCCCGGCACCAGCGGCACGTTTCCCGTTTTTACGCCACGGTTGGCGAGATAGATCGAGGTCGGAGTTTTCGAGGTGCGCGACACGCCGACCAGCACCACGTCGGCCTGTTCGAGGTCATCGGTGTGTTGTCCGTCGTCGTGCAGCATGGTGTAGTTGAGCGCATCGATGCGCTTGAAATACTCGGCGTTGAGCGTGTGCTGGGCGCCGATGCGGGGCTTGCTCTCGCCGCCCAGATAGGCCCGGAACAGTTGCAGCACCGGACCGAGAATCGAGAGAAACGGTAGGCCGAGGCTGCGGCATTTGTCCTCGAGCCGACCGGCCAGCTCGCGGTCGAGCAGGGTATAGAGCACGATGCCGGGAAACGCCTCGATCTCGCTCAGCACCCGGTCGACGTGCTTGTGCGTGCGCACCAGAGGATGAATATGCTCAACCGGCGTGACGTTGGAATATTGTGCCGCAACCGCCCGCGCGACCGCGATCAGCGTCTCGCCGGTCGCATCGGAGACGAGGTGAAGGTGGAAGTATCCTGTGCCGCGTTCCGGCATGTATATCTGTCATACGGCTTGTGGATTGAACGGGAGGAGGCCACGCATTTTGACCGCATGCAAGCATTCCGGCCAAAACGGACTTAATGCGTCCACATCGCTGGCCAACTGGAGATCGCCGGATGGTGCCGAACGAAATCATCTGGAAAAGAATTCGGTCCGAATCCGGCCGCCGCTATCCCATGGCTAGGCATTGAAAGCATGAAAGAATCGACAATCCAGAGGTGTCCACAGCAGGCGCTTGGCGCGCTGGGGACAGCAGGACGCGCCGTGGACGGCGTGTGGATGGAAAAGCATGAGTCCAACGCACCACCTAATAATAACTAACAATCAGATTCTCTAAGTTTAGTTTGGAAGAGCGCCGTGATCGATAAGCCTGTGCCAAAGCCCCTCTTCGCCGTGCTCGAAGGCCAACGCCAGCGCGTGCCGCCGGTGTGGCTGATGCGCCAGGCGGGGCGCTACCTTCCGGAGTACCAGGCGATCCGGAAGAACGCTGGCAGCGTGCTCGATCTGTGTTTCTCGCCGAAGCTTGCCGCCGAGGTGACGCTGCAGCCGATCCGCCGCTTCGGGTTCGACGGCGCAATCCTGTTCTCGGATATCCTGGTCGTTCCGCACGCGCTCGGGCGTAAGGTGCGCTTCGAGGCCGGCGAAGGTCCGCGGCTTGAGCCATTGAGCGATCCGGCTGTCGTGGCAAAGCTTCAGCCGACCGCCGATCAAGATATTCTCGCGCCGATCATCGAGACGGTCCGGCTGGTCAAATCGGCGTTGCCTCCGAACGTGACGTTCCTCGGCTTCTGCGGCGGACCGTGGACGGTGGCGACCTACATGATCGCCGGCCGCGGCACGCCGGACCAGGCGCCGGCGCGGCTGTTCGCCTACCAGCATCCGGAGGCGTTCGGCCGGCTGATCGAGATTCTGATCGAGGCCTCCACCGGCTATCTGGTCCGTCAGCTCGAAGCCGGCGTCGATGCGGTGCAGATTTTCGACACCTGGGCCGGTATTTTGCCGCCGGATCAATTCGCACGCTGGTGCATCGCGCCGACAAAACAGATTATCGCCGGCGTGCGGGCGCGCGTGCCGAACGCGAAGATCATCGGCTTTCCGCGCGGCGCCGGCAGCAACCTGCCGCGCTATGTCGGCGAGCTCGCAATCGACGCGGTGGGGCTCGACTGGATGGTCGAGCTTGGTTTTGCGCGCGAGCGCATCCAGAGTCTCAAGCCGGTGCAGGGCAATCTCGATCCATTGGCATTGCGCGCGGGCGGCGCCGCGCTCGACCGCTCGGTCGATGCCATCATGGCGGCGCTCTCCGGCGGGCCCTTTATCTTCAATCTCGGCCACGGCATCCTGCCCGACACGCCGATCGTGCATGTCGAGCAGATGCTGAAGCGGGTGCGGGGGTGATGAGTTTGCGGCCCATGGTTCGAGACGCGCGCTGCGCGCGCTCCTCACCATGAGGTCCGAATATGTGGCAGAGCTACACACACCAGCCTCATCCTGAGGAGCGCAGCGAAGCTGCGCGTCTCGAAGGATGGCCGCAGGTTAGGATCGCGTCATGTACGAATGGCTGAAGGCCTTCCACATCATCGCCGTCATCGCCTGGATGGCGGGTATGCTCTATCTGCCGCGGCTGTTCGTCTATCACTGCGCGACGGAGCCGGGCGAGCGCCAGTCCGAGACCTTCAAGGTGATGGAGCGCCGGCTTCTCAAGTTCATCATCAACCCGGCGATGATCGCGACCTGGCTGCTCGGCCTTTGGCTGATCTGGCTGATGGGATGGGACGGTTTCCGGCAGTCGGGCTGGCTGCATTTGAAGCTCGTGCTGG
Source organism: Rhodoplanes serenus (assembly GCA_945893085.1). Taxonomy (GTDB): domain Bacteria; phylum Pseudomonadota; class Alphaproteobacteria; order Rhizobiales; family Xanthobacteraceae; genus Z2-YC6860. The sequence goes on from CAMDEB010000038.1 coordinate 16,152, forward strand.
TGTTCCTGATGTCCGGCGTGCACGGCATGCTGTCGCGTTACGTCAAGGATTTCGCCGCCGACGCCAACCGCAAATCCCAGAAATTCTATCGTATTATCAATGAAGTACCGACCATCCTGATGGTTCTCATCGTCATCCTGGCGGTGGTCAAGCCGTTCTGATTTTCACCTTGCCCGGGAATATCGGCGACCGCGCCCTTGCGCCAAAGCCGGTCTTTCCGTATGTTCCGGCATCCCTCCGGACGTAGGCGGATGCATTCGAGTCTCGGTCCCGTGTGTTGGACCGACCGACGCATCGGGCCCGGGCTCCGATTAGTCCCAAACCCCAAGACCTACACCTTCAAGTTTTCCGTTTTTCCCCTCACCGTCAGTGTCGGTTCGTACCCCAGACGCCGCCGGTCTTCCCCACAGGGCCAACCCGCATGCGGGAAATGAAGCTACAAGACCTCAAGTCCAAGTCCCCCTCTGAACTTCTCGCCTTTGCCGAAGAACAGGAGATCGAGAACGCCAGCACCATGCGCAAGCAGGAGCTGATGTTCGCGATCCTCAAGCAGCTGGCGGCCAAGGAGATCGACATCATCGGCGAAGGCGTCGTCGAGCTGCTCTCCGACGGCTTCGGCTTCCTGCGCTCGCCGGAAGCGAACTACCTGCCCGGCCCCGACGACATCTACGTCTCGCCGTCGCAGATCCGCCGCTTCGGCCTGCGCACCGGCGACACCGTCGACGGCCACATCCGTTCGCCCAAGGACGGCGAGCGCTATTTCGCGCTGCTCAAGGTCAACACCATCAACTTCGAAGACCCCGACAAGGCGCGGCACAAGATCAACTTCGACAATCTGACGCCGCTCTACCCCGACGAGCGGCTGAAGATGGAGCACGAGGATCCGACCAAGAAGGATCTCTCGCCGCGCGTCATCGACATCGTCGCCCCGATCGGCAAGGGCCAGCGCGCGCTCATCGTGTCGCCGCCCCGCACCGGCAAGACCGTGCTGCTGCAGAATATCGCGCACGCGATCACCGCGAATCATCCCGAGTGCTACCTCATCGTGCTGCTGATCGACGAGCGGCCGGAGGAGGTGACCGACATGCAGCGCTCGGTGAAGGGCGAGGTTGTGTCCTCGACCTTCGACGAGCCGGCCTCGCGCCACGTGCAGGTCGCCGAGATGGTGATCGAGAAGGCCAAGCGCCTGGTCGAGCACGGCCGCGACGTGGTGATCCTGCTGGATTCGATCACCCGCCTCGGCCGCGCCTACAACACCGTGGTGCCGTCATCCGGCAAGGTGCTGACCGGCGGCGTCGACGCCAACGCATTGCAGCGGCCGAAGCGGTTCTTCGGCGCCGCGCGCAACATCGAGGAAGGCGGCTCGCTCACCATCATCGCGACCGCGCTGATCGACACAGGCTCGCGCATGGACGAAGTGATCTTCGAAGAGTTCAAGGGCACCGGCAATTCGGAATTGATCCTCGACCGCAAGGTGGCCGACAAGCGCACTTTCCCGGCGATGGACATCACGCGCTCCGGCACCCGCAAGGAAGAACTCCTCACCGATCCGCAGCAGCTCAAGAAGATGTACATCCTGCGCCGCATCCTCAATCCGATGGGCACCATGGATGCGATCGACTTCCTGC
>CAMDEB010000039.1 GCA_945893085.1 Rhodoplanes serenus
GCCCGAGGCGAGCGGACCGGTCTTGATGGTCAGAAATCCGACCTTGATCGGCCCGGCCTGTGCGACGGCTGCGGGCACCTTGAGCGTCTGCGTGGCAACGCCGGCGGCGAGCGCGCCCTTGATGACGGTACGGCGATTCATCTTCATGATGGTCCTCCCTGGGGACGAAGTTTCAGCCGGTTCTCACACCCCTCGTGGCGGGGGTTTGCGATTGACCGGCGCACATACAACCAGATTACGCGGCCGTGCGACACCACCTGTTTGAGCCGGCTATTTGCTTTTTCGGGCTGCTGAATTCCTAGGCGACTTCTTGGGCGGGATGATGGGCAGCAGCAGGAAGGGCTGCCGCCGGGCGCCAAAGTGCAGGCTGGTGACGCCCCCGAAGATCGCCGGCGGCCGGTCGCGCGGGTCGTCGTGCAGGAACGGCCCGCAGCCGGTCAGCTCGTTCTTGAAGTTGGAGAGCTTGCCGCCGCTCGGCCCGGCATAGACATAGTCCTTGCTGCGGATGGTGATGCCGACGCGGCAGCCGGCCGGCACCACGATCGAGGTCGGCCAGATTTCGATGTCGAGCTCGGCCACCTCGCCCTTCTTCAGCGGCTGCTTCTTGTCGTGGCTGTGGTAGGGCCGATAGGGCGTGGACAGCTTCTCGTCGAGCTTGCGGTGCGAGGCGCGCAGCCAGCCTTGGCCTACGGGGGTGTGCGGGTCGATCGCACCCTGGAACACCACCTCCTTGAGGTCGCCGGTGAACACCCGCAGCACCACGAACAGGTCGGCGTCGCTGGTCGAGGACGACACGAACAGCTTGAGCGCGGAGGGGCCGGTGATCTCGGTGTCCTGCGTCAGTGGCGGCGTGAGGAAGGTCAAGCCGTCGCCCATCGCCTCGAAGCTTCGCACGGCCTTGCCGAACGATTTTTTCCCGCTCAGCGTTCCGTCCTTCGGATCGAGATGGAGCTTGGTCCATTTCGTGCGCTTGAGCGGCCATGCGTTCTCGGCGCGCTCGACGAATTTGTCGACATGGCGCACCTGTAGCAGCACGCGCGGCTGCTTGTCCCAGCCGTTCCTCTTGCCGTGCAGGAAGTGGTCGAAGAACCGCAGTTGCAGCTCGCGGCCGTAGTCGGTGTAGAAATGGGTCCAGTGCTCGATGCCGTGCACCTCGAGCCATTTGTTCTTGGCCGCGGCGCGCACGAAGCCCTCGAAGTTGCCGCGCGGATGCAACGGCTGCCCGCCCCAGTTGGCGGCCGACAGGAACGGCGTTGTCACCTTCGACCAGATCGGCGAGCGCGCCCGGTGATAGTCGTCGTCGAGCGGATGGGCGCGGATATCGTCGCCGAACGCGCCGCGGTTCCTGGCGAGCTCGGCCTCGGACAGGATCTCCGCCCCGCACACCAGCTCGCCATGCACGCGGCTGCGCTTGCCGCGCTCGCCGGCGCCGTACTGCACCGTCTTTACCTGCATGTCGTACCAGTTTTCCCAGAACGTGCAGACGATGCCGCCGTGGTGTGTCATGTCTCGATACCAGTCGGCGGCGCCCTCCCAGATGCACATGGCGGCGAGGTGCGGCGGCTGCAGCGTCGCCACGTGCCATTGGTTGATGCCGTAGTAGGAGATGCCGTTGAGGCCGACCTTGCCGTTCGACCACGGCTGCACGCCGGCCCATTCGATGCTGTCGTGGAAATCCTTGGTCTCGCGCGGCGAGAAATGGTCGATCACGCCGGGCGAGCAGCCGGCGCCGCGTGAATCGACGCGCACGCAGGCGTAGTCGTGCGGCACCCACTTCTCCGGATCGACCACCTCCCAGCTCTGGTAGAGATTGCTCGACCCGGCGGCGACGTCGGGATGCTTGTCCGCCATGCGCTGCCAGGCGCTCGGATAGCCCTCCTGGAACGCGAGGCCCTTGGCGTAGGGACCGTAACTCAGGAGAACGGGATATTTCCCGTCCTTGACCGGCCGGAACACATCGGCGCGCAGCAGCAGCCCGTCGTCCATCGCGACCGGCACGTCCCAGTCGATGCGCATGCCGTCGCGCACCTCGCTGCGCTGCTCATGCGACATCGTCTGCTCCCTAGCGCTTCTTCCTCGCGCGCTTGACGCCGGCCTTCGCTTCCATCACCGCGCAGACCGCGGCAGTGTCGTGCTCGCCGTGGCCGCCTTTGAGCGTCGCGGCATAGACCGGCAGCGTGGCGTTGAACAGCGGAACCGGGACGCGCATTTTCTTGGCGAAGGCGCCGATCACGTCCATGTCCTTCTGCCAGACCGAGCACTTCATGGTGGCGTCGGTGTAGTCGTTCTCCACCATCATCGGCGCGCGCAGCTCGAACACGCGCGAATTGCCGGCGCCGTTCGAGACCATTTCGAAAATCTTTTTTGGGTCGAGACCGGCCTTCATGCCGAGCACCATGGCCTCGGCGGTCGCGACGTTGTTGATCGCCACCAGCAGGTTCGCCACGTATTTCATCCGGCTGCCGTTGCCGAAGGCGCCGACGTCATAGGTCTTGCGTGAGAAGCCGGCGAACATCGGCTGGAGCTTTTTGATCGCCTTGCTGTCGCCGCTGGCATAGATCACCAGGTCGCCGGTGCGGGCCTGCGAGCCGGTGCCGCTGACCGGGCAGTCGAGCATGACGTGGCCGCCGCCGCGCAGAAGCTTTTCGGCGCGCTCCTTGTCCTCGATCGTGAAGGTCGAGGCTTCGACGATGATCCGGCGCGGCACTTTGGCCGCATTGATCGCCTTCGCCGTGGCGATCAATGCTTCGGGCTTCGGCAGGCTGGTGATGATCGTCGGCACCGCGGCGGCGAGGGCTGCGGTGTCCTTGGCGATCTCGACCCCGGCCTTGGCCAGTTCCTTGCGGCGCGCCGGCGAGATGTCATAGCCGACGACGCGCCACCCGTTGGCGACGAGATTCCTGGCGAACGAGCCGCCCATGATCCCGAGCCCGATCACGCCGACCACGCTCTTCGATTTCGCCGCAGCCATTCCCAGCTCTCCTTGCATTCCCAACGTGGGACGTAGCCGCCCCGCCCAACAAAACACTAAGACCATTGGCCGGGCTTAGCCAAGCGCGCCGACGTGCGTCCCGGGGTCCGGTGGACGTTCGATGGACTTTCTTGCCACGTTCGGATCGCCTATCGTCGGCCAAACACATCGACACGCGGTCAATTCCTGAGGAGATACGCGATGCACATCGGCATTGCCGGCGTCGGCCGGATGGGCGCGGCCATGGGCCTGCGCCTGATGGAGACCGGTCACAAGCTCACGGTCTGGAACCGTTCGCCCGACAAGCTGAAGCCGCTGGTCGATGCCGGCGCGTCGGTGGCCAAAACGCCGGCGGCGCTTGCGAGCGCCGTCGAGGCGATCATCACCATCGTCACCAACGCCGACGCGATCGACGCGGTCTATCACGGGCCGCAAGGCCTGCTCGCGGGCGACGTCAAAGGCAAGCTGTTTATCGAGATGAGCACGGTGCCGCCGGACACCGCGCCGAAGCTTGCGGAAAAGGTGCGCGCCAAGGGCGCGGCCTTTGTCGAATGCCCGGTCGGGGGATCCACCATGCCGGCCCGCGCCGGCAAGCTGCTCGGCCTGATGGGTGCGGAGCCCGCGGACGCGGCGCGGGCGCGGCCGATCCTCGATCAGCTCTGCCGGCGGATTCAGCTCGCCGGGCCGGTCGGCTCCGGCGCGGTGCTCAAGCTCGCCGTCAACCTGCCGCTGATGATCTATTGGCAGGCGCTGGGCGAACAGCTCGCCGTGTGCCGGCCGCTCAACATCGACCCGACGGAACTCCTGGACTTTCTCTCGGAAACCTCCGGCGCCGCCACGGTGCTCAAGCAGCGCATGCCCGCGATCGCAGCCAAGCTCAAGAACCAGGACTCCGGTTCGCGAACCTTCGATCTCGACGGCGGGATCAAGGACGTCAAAGCGATGCTGGAGGAGGGCAAGCGCCGCAGCATCGATTTGCCTCTCCTCCAACAGACGCTGATCTGCTACGAAGAGGCCAAGCGCAACATGTCGGGCGCCGAGGAAGTCTCGAACGTCTCGGCCTACTGGGCCGACCGCAGCCGGCGGTAACGCAACCATCATCAAATCCAACAGTCGGAGACGTCATGCTGACCCTTGCGCAAGCCTCCACCATCGTCGATGCCGCCCTCAAAAAAGGCCGTGAAGCCAAGTTCGCGCCGCTGACCGTCGCCGTGCTCGACGCCGGCGGGCATCTGACCGCCTTCAAGCGGGAGGACCGCTCCGGCATCCTGCGCTTCGACATCGCATTCGGCAAAGCCTGGGGTGCGCTCGGCATGGGCTTCGGCTCGCGCACGATCTTTGAGCGGGCCAACACCCAGGGCATGTTCTACACCGCGCTCACCGCCGCGAGCGGCGGCCGGCTGGTCACCAATCCCGGCGGCATTCTCATCCGCGACGACGCCGGCGAGGTGATCGGCGCCGTCGGCATTTCCGGCGACACGTCGGACAACGATGAAATCGCCGGCATCGCCGGCATCGAGGCCGCCGGACTCAAGGCCGATCCGGGCGGCGCCAAGAAATAGGGCGCGGAGGGGAAACTATGCCGATCAAGATCTATTCGTTCTGGCGGTCGATCGCCAGCTTTCGCGTTCGTATGGCGCTCAATCTCAAGGGCATCAAGCCCGACGAGATCATCGATATCGACCTGCTGAAGGGTAAGCAGCGCGAGGACAGCTTCCGCGCGGTCAATCCGCAGATGCTGATCCCTGCGCTGATCGAGGACGGCGGGCCGGTGCTGTTCCAGTCGATGGCGATCATGGAATACCTGGAGGAGACGCACCCGCAGCCGCCGCTGTTGCCGCGCGATCCGATCGGCCGCGCGCGCGTGCGTGGCATTTGCCAGATCTTCGTGTCCGACTCGCATCCGATGTCGGTGCCGCGCGTCCGCAACTACCTGACCGGGGAGCTAAAGCTCGACAACGACACCATGCTCAAGTGGGTGCGGCATTGGCAGAACGAGGCGTTGCGTGCGGCCGAAACGCATCTGTCGCGGGACAAGGCGACCGGAAAGTATTGCCACGGCGATACCGTCACGCTTGCAGACGTCTGTCTCGCCGGTCAGGTGGTCGGATCGGGCTTCTTCGACGTCGACGTGAAGGCCTATCCAACCGTGTCGCGCATCTACGAGGCCAGCATGCAGATCGACGCCATTGCGCGCTCGCACCCGCTCAAGCAGCCCGGCGCGCCGGCATCGGTTACTCATTAGCGCGCATTTTGGCGCGTCCGGCGGACCTGCTGCGCGTGGTGGATTCCGGGAACATGCTCGGAGGGATGGTTTTCGCCCAGACCTCCTGAATGCGCTTGATCTCGGCCTCGAACACCTCGTGGAATAGCCGTGCCTGCGTGGACAGCGTTCGCCGCGCCTGCGAGATCACGACGAACTCCGCGAACAGCGGCGGGTCGAAGATCGGGTTGATGACGCGCTCACTCTTGTCGATGTCGTTGACGCAGATCAGGCCGGACAGGATCGCGACCCAATCGGAGCGCGCGACGAACTCCAGCGTGCCGATCATGGCATCCATCTCGATCATTTCCGCGACCTCGACGCCGTGGGTCTGCAGATAGATTTCAATGTTGCGGCGGCGCACGTTGGCGCGGCCCGGCACGATGATCTTCAGCGGCCCGCAATCCTTGAGCCGCACCGGCGCGAGCGGCGTAAATCCGAGTTTCGGGCTCGACACCAGCATCTCGCGGTCGCGCACGATCAGGCGCGATTTCAATCCGACGCGGCCCTCGAACGTCGGCACCACCGCGAAGTCCAGGTCGTCGGCCAGCACCATATCGGTGAGCAGACCGCTGTAGCCCTCGACGATGTGCAGCCGCACGTCGGGATAGCGCGGCGTGAACTGCTCCAGCGTGGGCGCCAGCGCGGCGCGCGTCATGGTCGGCATCAGCCCGACGCGCAGGTCGCCGCTGACCGTGCCGGCGAAGCCGCGCACCTCCTCGTGGGCGCTCTCGATCTGGCCCACCGCCTCGACGCAGCGCTTGTAGTAGCGGAGTCCGGCAGGGGTCGGGACCACGCCGCTGGCGGACCGTTCGAACAGCTTCACCCCGAGCGCGCGCTCGGCCGCCGCGACATGCTGGGAAACCCCGGATTGGGTGGCGTTTTCGCGTTGCGCCGCGCGGGTGAACGAGCCTTCTTCGCAAACCGCGATGACAGCCCGGATCTGACGCAACGCGACGTCGGCCACGCGGCACCTCATTAGAAATCTTAATGCCCTAGCGCACGATATATTAATTCGGTCGGGACCGCCACCGGGGTTAGAGTTTGTCCAATGGCAGCAGGCGCCGTCAGTGCGCCGCACGGGGAGGCACGTATGGGCACCGCAAATTTCGGCCTGGTCGGGCTTGATTGGCAGCAGCGCGTCAACTGGGAGCGGCTGCGCGAATACCGCATCGAGCGCGCGCGGACGATGATGAAGAAGCACGGTCTCGGCGCCATGCTCTGCATGTACGACGAGAATGTACGCTACATCACCGGCACGCTGACGCCGGGCTGGAATCGTCTCAAGCCCGGCCTGCGCTACGCCATGCTGTGCGGCGACGGGCGGCCGATCCTGTTCGAGCAGGGCGACCTTGGCTTCCAGATCGAGCGGCACTCGCCGTGGATCCCGAAGGAGAACGTGCGTCACTCCTTCGCCTGGATCAAAGGCGCCGCAGGTCCGGCCTCCACCCAGCAGGTGAACAAGTTCACCAAGGCGGTGTTGCAGGCGATGAAGGACAACGGCGTCGCCGGCCAGAAGCTCGGTGTCGACTTCATCGACATCAACATGATCGGCATCTTCAAGGAGAACAACATCAATTGGGTCGACGGCATGACCCCGATGATGGAAGCGCGCGCGGTCAAGAGCCCGGACGAGCAGGAATGCTTCCGCATCGTCGGCGCAATCGGCGACGCCACGCACTGGGAGTGCATGAAATTCCTGCGCCCCGGCATCACCGAGAACCAGGTGACCGCGCACCTGATGCAGTACCTCTACAACATTCCCGGCATGGAGGACGTCGAGGACGTCATCGTATCGTCCGGCCCCAACACCTGGCCGAACTGGCGCAACTTCTCCGACCGCATCATCCAGCCCGGCGACATCGTGTTCATGGATTTGGCCGCGCTGACCTGGAACGGCTACAAGTCCTGCTATTACCGCACCTATAGCGTCGGCAAGGAGCCGAGCAAGGAGCAGCAGGAAACCTACTCAACTGCGCTCAAGTGGCTTTACGACTCGATCGACGCGGTGAAGGTCGGCGCCACCACGCGCGACATCGCGCTGAAATGGCCGTCGGCGATGGAGACCTGGGGCTACGAGGACGAAGACCAGGCCGCCGCCAACCTGTGGGGCCACGGCCTTGGCCTTGCGCAATACGACCCGCCGGTGATCTCGCGCATCTGGTCGCTCGACCATCCGGTCGAGATCCAGGAAGGCATGACCTTCGCGCTCGAAACCCAGCACGGCAAGCGATACCGTTATGGCGTTCGCATCGAAGAGATGCTGATCGTGCACAAGAACGAGATCGAGATCGTCTCCAATTTCCCGGTCAAGCAGATCACCGTCGTCGACCCAATTCCGGGCTACGGCGATCACGTGAAGTGACGCCGACCGGAGGTCGACGTCGTGCGATGAAGCGTCCGGACAGCGGAGTCGCGTGATGAACACGTTCGTGCTCCCGCTCTCCAATCCGCGGGCCACCGATCCTGATCGGGTCGGCCCGAAGGCGGCGAATCTGGCGATGCTCGCGCGCGCCGGGCTACCGACGCCGGGCGGCTTCTGTCTCACGGCGGACGCCTATCGGCATCAGGTCAACGCGCTCGGCCTCGGCAAGGCGCTGGAGCAATTCGGCCCGGCCGACCCGCGCGTGGAGCGGCGCCTCTCGGTCGAGATCAGGCTCGGCCTCTACGAGCAGCCGATCGCACCGGAGATCGCCGAGCCGCTGCTGGAGGCGTGGCACAGCCATCGCGAGAGTGCGCCCCAAGCGCCCTGGGCCGTGCGGTCGTCGGCGCTGATTGAGGATCGCGTCGACGCCAACTTCGCCGGCCAGTTCGAGAGCTTCCTCGGCATCGACAACGAAACCGATTTTCTGACCGTCGTGCGGGCCTGCTGGGCGGCGCTGTGGACCACCAACGCGCGCCGCTACATGAGCAATCACGGCTTGAAACCGGCGGACACCGCGATGGCGGTGCTGATCCAGCCGCTGGTCAACGCGCGGGCCTCGGGCGGCGGATTGAGCGAGACCGCCGAAGGCAACATGCTGCTCAGCGCCACCTGGGGGCTTGGCTCGGCGATTGCGCAGGGCGAGGTGGTGCCCGACCGCATCGTGCTCAGCCGCCAGGGCTTCGTGCGCAGCGTGCAGGCCGGCCGCAAGGATCACCGCGACACCTGCGGCCACGGCCAGCTGGCGCAGCAGAAGGTGCCGAAAGAGCTAGAGCGCGAGCCATGCCTCACGCCCGGCGAGGCGACCACGCTCGGCCGCATGCTGCGCAAATGCGAAGACCTGATGAGCATGCCGGTCGAGATCGAATGGGCGCTTGACGACGCCGGCTTCAAGATGCTGCAGGCGCGGCCGCTGCACGTGCAGCCGATCGTGGTGCCCGACCAGATCTGGCTGACGCATCCCAAGCTCAACGGCCATCCCGCCGGCATCGGCTGGGGCTCGGGACGCGCCGTGGTGGTGAGTTGCGAGTGCGAGCTGATCCGCGTCGCGCCGGGCGATGTGCTGATCACCAAGGTCGCCGGCCCCGCGCTCAGTCATATCCTGCCGCAGGTCGCGGGCGTGGTCGCCGAGCTCGGTGGCTCGACCTCGCACCTGGCCTCGCTCGGACGCGAGCGCGGCATCCCGATGGTGCTCGGCGTGCTCGATGCGACCTCGATCATCCCCGACGGCGCGCAGGTCGCGGTCGACGGCGTTGCCGGCGTGGTGCGGTGGATCGCATGAGCCGGCCAAAAAACCGCCCTCGAATCTTCGTGACGCAACCGATCGCCAAGAGCGCGGTGGATCGGTTGCGCGCGTTGGGCAGCGTCAAACTTTTTGCCGATGACAGCCGGATCATTCCAAAGACGACGCTGATCGCGGCCACCAAGAAGTGCGACATCCTGTTCTGTCTGCTGCACGACAAGATCGACCGCACCGTGATCGCGGCCAATCCGAAGCTTCGCCACATCGCCGCGCAATCCATCTCGCCTTCCAACATAGACGTCGCCGAGGCGACCGCGCGCCGCATTCCGGTCACCGTGGTCCCGCCGATCACCACCGAAGCGACCGCGGACTTGACCTTCGGCCTGATGATCGCGGTGGCGCGCCGCATGGTGGAGAGCGACCGCTTGGTGCGCGCCGGGAAATTTCCCGGCGGACAGTCGCGCCATCTGCTCGGATCCATCGTCGCGGGCAGGACCATCGGGCTGATCGGCGGCGGCGGGCTGATCGGCAAGGCGGTGGCGCGCCGCGCGCACGGTTTCGGGATGCGCGTGCTGTATTGGACGCCGCGAAGGAAGCCGGAGGCCGAGGAGCGCGAGGCGGGGCTTACTTACGTGCCACTCGACCAGTTGCTGCGCGAATCCGACTTCGTCTCGCTGCACCAGCCGCTGAATGCGCAGACCCGCCACCAGATCGGTGCGCGGGAGCTCGGCCTGATGAAGAAGTCGTCCTTCCTTATCAACACCGCGCGCGGGCCGATCGTCGACGAGGCAACGCTGGTACGCGCGCTCAAATCGAAGAAGATCGCTGGGGCCGGGCTCGACGTGTTCGAGCATGAGCCCAAGGTTCATGCCGAATTGAAGAAGATGAAGAACGTCGTCATCGTTCCTCATCTCGGCAGCGCGACCGTCGAGGTGCGCGAGCAGATGGCCAATATCGTGGTCGACAATATCGTCGCGCTGTTCGAAGGCCGCCGGCCGCCGAACATCGTCAATCCTGAAGTGCTTGCGAGCTGAACCATGGCCCGGACGCTGATTGCCATCACCGACAGTCCGTTTCCGTCGCTCGATCCGGCGAAGGCGGCGCTCGCCCGCCTCGACCCGGAATTCCGCATGGCGAACAGCCCATCGGCGGACGACATCCTGGCGGTTGCTCACGATGCCGATGCGGTGCTGGTGACCTATGCCAAGCTTCCTGGCGATCTGCTGCGGCAGCTCAAGCGTTGCAAGGCGATCGGCCGCTTTGGGCTCGGTGTCGACAACATCGATCTGCCGGCGGCGGCGGAGCTCGGCATCGCCGTGAACTATGTTCCCGACTATTGCCTGCGCGAAGTCTCCGACCATGCGATGGCGCTGCTGCTGGCGCTTGCCCGCAAGATCCCGCTGTCCAACAAGCTGGTGCAATCCGGCCGCTGGGAGGTGCCGCCGATCGTGCCGCTGCGCCGGCTCGAAGGCCGCGTGCTCGGCCTGGTCGGCTTCGGCAACATTCCGCGGGCTTTGGCGCCGAAGGCCAAGGCGTTCGGGCTGAAGGTCATCACCCACGATCCGTTCGTCGGCAAGGACGTGCTGGCGGCGGCCGGCGTCGACAACGTCAGCTTCGACGATCTGCTGGCGCGCTCGGACTTCGTCTCGGTGCACGCGCCGCTGCTGCCGGCAACGCGCGGGCTGATGAACGTCGCGGCCTTCGCCAAGATGAAGAAGGGTGCGTTGCTGATCAACACCGCGCGCGGGCCGCTGGTGGACGAGACGGCGCTGATCGCCGCGCTCGAATCCGGTCATCTCGGCGGCGCCGCGCTCGACGTCGTCACCACCGAGCCGCTGGCGAAGGATTCACCGTTGATCGGCCGCGACAACGTGATCCTCACCCCGCACACGGCGTTCTATTCTGTGGAGGCGCTCGAAGAGTTGCAGACCAAGTGCGCCAGCGACGTGGCGCGCGTGCTCAGCGGCGAGAAGGCGGTCTATCCGATCCGGGCGGGCTGATTCACTCCGCCGTCCAGCCGCCGTCGATCACCATCGACGTGCCGGTCATCAGCGCCGCGGCGTCGGATGCCAGGAACACGATCGCGCCGGTGAGGTCTTCCAATTGGCCGAGCCGGCCGAGCTTGATGCGGCTGAGCGTGTCCTTGCGGAACGTCTCGTTCTGGAAGAACGGCCGGGTCATCGGCGTCTCGATGAAGGTCGGCGCTAGCGTGTTGACGCGGATTTTGTGCTTGGCGAGGTCGATCGCCATCGCCTTGGTGAAGCCCTCCACGGCGTGCTTGGTGGCGCAATAGACCGTGCGCGTCGGCCCGCCGACATGGCCCATCTGCGACGACATGTTGATGATCGAGCCGCCGCGTTTGGCCTCGACCATGCGCCGCGCCACCGCCTGCGCCACGAAATAGGCGGCGCGCACGTTGAGCGAGAACACGAAGTCGAAATCCTCGACCTTCACGTCGACGAACGGTGCCGGCCGGTTGGCACCGGCGTTGTTGATGAGGATGTCGAACGGCTCTTGTGCGGCGATCGCTGCCTTCACCGCATCGACATCGCGCACGTCGAGCGTCAGCGGCGCGGCCTGCTGGCCGCGCGCGCGTATCGCGGCCGCGGCCTCTTCGATCTCGTTCGCGGTGCGCGCCGCGAGCGTGACATGCGCGCCGGCATCCGCCAGCGCCGATGCCGCTGCGAGCCCGATGCCGCGGCCCGCGCCGGTCACCAGCGCGCGCCGGCCGTCGAGGCGGAAGGAGGGGGTGCGGGTGAGGTCGACAGTCATGAGTGTACAGACGTGCCGCAGCGGCGGTGAACTCCTTCCCTCCACGCGAAGCGTGGCGGGGAGGGTTGGGGTGGCGGGTGGTGCAGTTGCGCCAAATCTTTCGACCCCCCACCCCCAACCCCTCCCCGCCGCTTCGCGGGGGGAGGGGAGCGCAGCGGCGTTTGCGTCAGCATGATCACTCCGCCGCCTGCGCGTAGCCGACGTTCTTGCGCCCGTAACGGCGCACCCGCACGTTGGCCTGCTCGGCGTGCGCCGCGAAGCCTTCCAGGATGCACAGCCGCGAGCAGTATTCGCCGATCATCGCGCTCGCTTCGTCGGTCAGCACCTTCTGGTAGGTGCAGGTCTTGAGGAATTTTCCGACCCAGAGCCCGCCGGTGTAGCGCGCCGCCTTCTTGGTCGGCAGCGTGTGGTTGGTGCCGATCACCTTGTCGCCGTAGGCGACGTTGGTGCGGCTGCCCAGGAACAGCGAGCCGTAGTTCGTCATGTTGGCAAGGAAATAATCCGGATCGCGCGTCATCACCTGGACGTGCTCGGAGGCGATGCGGTCGGCCTCGCGCACCATCTCGTCGATGCTGTCGCAGACGATAACCTCCCCGCAGTCCTTCCAAGCCTGGCCGGCGGCGTCGGCGGTGGGAAGGATCGCCAGCAACCGCTCGATTTCGCTCATGGTGTCACGCGCGAGCTTTTCCGAGTTGGTGAGCAGCACTGCGGGCGAGGTCGGGCCGTGCTCGGCCTGGCCCAAGAGGTCGGTCGCGCAGATTTCGCCATCCACGGAATCATCGGCGATCACCAGCGTCTCGGTCGGGCCGGCGAGCAGGTCGATGCCGACGCGGCCGAACAGTTGCCGCTTCGCTTCGGCGACGTAGGCGTTGCCGGGGCCGACGATCATATCGACGGCCGCAATCGTCTCGGTGCCGAGCGCCATGGCGGCCACGGCCTGCACGCCGCCCAGCACGTAGATTTCATCGGCGCCGCCGAAATGCATGGCGGCGACGATCGCCGGATGCGGTCCGCCCTTGAACGGCGGCGCGCAGGCGATGATGCGTTTCACGCCCGCGACGCGGGCGGTGACGATCGACATATGGGCGGAGGCGACCATCGGATAGCGCCCGCCCGGCACGTAGCAGCCGATCGCGTTCACCGGGATGTGGCGGTGGCCGAGGATCACGCCGGGCAGCGTCTCTACCTCGAGGTCGCGCATCGAATCCTTCTGCTTCTGCGCGAAGTTGCGCACCTGGGTCTGGGCGAACTTGATGTCCTCGAGATCGCGCTTGCTCACCTGCGAGATCGCGCGCTCGATTTCAGCCAGGGAGAGGCGGAAGTCCTTCGGCGACCAGTTGTCGAATCTCTGCGACAGCTCGCGGATCGCCTGGTCCTTGCGCTCCTCGACCTGCGCCAGGATGCCTTCGACGGTTTGGCGCACCTTCAAATCGGCCGCTTTGATCGCGCTCGCATCCATTCCGCGCTTGAGGAAGCGGGCCATGCAAGTCCTCCTGGTTTTTCGGTCGGGCGCCGAGACGAGGTCGCGGCAAGGCCCGATGACGTCCTGGTACAATCTTCAGTGTCGCACGCCAAGCGTGCAGCCTGGCTGCCGCGGCCCCTTCCTTTCAACGGCGCGGTTGGCCGTGTTAGCCTTCCGCAAGGCACGGAGCAATTCGGGCCCTGTCGACCGGAGGTTAGCGGTGCCGAACGACTTTCTCGATGCCTATCAGTGGGGTCTCCGCGGACAGCATGTGGTGCGTCCGGCCGGGTTCCGCGAATGGCCCACCGGCGCGCGGCTCGCCGTCGTTATCATCGTGCTGAACGAATGGGAGTCGGTCCCTCGACACCGCAACCGGGCGATGCCTGCCAATGCGCACCATACGTTCGACTTTCTTGCGCTCGGCGGCCGGGAATACGGCGCCAAGCACGGCGTCTGGCGCCTGCTCGATGTGCTCAACGCAAGGGACGTCAAGTCCACGATGGTAACCAGCGGCCTCGTGGCCGAGCTGTTTCCCGACACCGTGCGGGCCGGGCACCGCAGCGGCCACGAGATCGCGACGCATCAGTGGGACCAGTCGGTCCACTCGCCCATGTTCAAATCCCGCGACGAGGAGCGCGCCTCGCTCGTCAAGTCGATGGACGCGCTCGAAAAGGTCACCGGCGAACGCATTCGCGGCTATATGTCGCCCGGTCCGCGGCCGACGCCGCACACTCTCGATCTCCTGGCGGAACTCGATTTCCGCTGGACCTGCGATTACGTCGACTCCGATATGCCCTCGGTCATCTCGGTCGGCGGCAAGCGCATCGTTTCTGTGGGCTACAGCACGCCCGGTTGTGTGGACTCCCAGTTGTTCGAGCACGGCGCGGTCGGCGGCCTCGCAGAGATCAAATACGCCTTCGATGCCATGTACGAGGAGTCCAAGCGCTATCCGCTGAAGTTCTGCTACGCTGTGCACGCGCATTGGGGCGGCACGCCGAGCATGGCGCGCCTGCTCGCAGAATTCCTCGATCACGCGCGTGGTCATGACGGCGTATGGTTCGCGCGCTGCATCGATGTTGCCGATTTTTGGTCGGACAGGTTCGGCCTGCCGTCGTGAGGCCAATGGAAGGGGAGACCAAGGTGAAAAATATGAACAGGAGCCGCTGCGGCCCGATCACCATTCTGCTGGGGGCCTCGCTCATTGGCGCCGTGCCTGCGACTGCGGCAGACAAGGTCATCTTCGGTTCCGTCGGCTCGCCGACCGCAAGCTATTGGCCGTTTTTCATCGCGAAGGTGAAGGGCATGTTCGCGGCCGAGGGTATCGAGCCGGATCTGGTGTCCGCGCAATCCAGCGCCGCCATCATGCAGCAGCTCGCAGCCGGCTCGCTCGATGTCACCATCGGCGGTGGCCTGGTCGATCCGATCCGCGCCATCGAGAAGGGCGCGCCGATCGCAGTCGCCCGCATCCTGGTGCAGGCGCCGCCTTACACGCTGGTGGCCAAGCCGTCGATCAAGTCCATTCCGGAACTGAAGGGCAAAACGATCTCGATCGGCGGGGCGAAGGACATCACCCGCATTTATCTGGAGCGCATCGTTGCTCCGCACGGCCTCAAGGACGGCGACTACGACCTGGTGTTCGCGGGTTCGACGGCTGCGCGCTACTCCGCGCTGCAGGCCGGCGCGGTGGACGCCACGATCTTGACCGCGCCGTTCAACTTTCACTCCCGCACGGCCGGATTCACCGATCTCGCCGAGACCGTGAAGATACTCCCCGATCTGCCGTTCATCGGGCTTGTGGTCAATCGCAACTGGGCCGCAGCCAAGCCGGCTGTGCTGCAGCGCGTGCTGGCTGCGATGAACAAGTCGATCGTGTTTTTCCAAGACCCGCAGAACCGCGCCGAGGCGATCAAGATCATGGTCGACGCTTCGCGGCAAAGACCGGAAGAAGTCGAGAAGAGTTACGACTACTTCCGTGATGGCGGCTACTTCGACGGTACCGGCAAGGTGTCGCGGACAAATCTGCGCAAGCTGATCGAGGCGTTGGCTCAGCTTGGCGACGTGCGGGCCGATTTGGGCGTCGACCGGCTGCTGATGCCGGGCGTTGCGCAGGTTGTCGATTAGCGCCGAAACACCGGTGTCTGCATCGGTCGCCGCCTATTTGATCGCCTGCGGATTGATCGGCGAACCCGTGCCGCCGGTGATGATCAGCGGCGGGCCGCAGAAGAAGAACTCGTAGATGCCGTCGTTCTCGCAGTCCTCGGCGAGTTCTTTGAGATAGAAGATCTCGCCCATGCACAGGCCCATGGCCGGGATCACCACCCAGTGCCAGGGCTGGTTGGCTTCCTTGGTCTCGTTCGGCCGCACCTCGACGCCCCAGGTGTCGGAGCAGATCGCGGCGATCTGCTTCTCCTGGCACCAGTAGCAGTTCTCGAACATCACGCCCGGCGCGTCGCCGCCGGCGTAGCCGCCCCATTCTTTCTCCTTCAGGCAGCGCTCCATCTGTCCGGTGCGCACGATGACGAAATCGCCCTTGCGGATTTCGACGTTCTGCGCCCGCGCGCACTTGTTGAGCTCCTCGTTGGAGATGCCTTCGCCGTCCTTGAGCCACGGCACCTTCCGAAAACGCGCGATGTCGAGCAGCACGCCGCGCCCGACCATCTTGCTCTTGGAATGCTCGATGCCGAGCACCGAGAGGCCGCGCGAGTCGATCAGCTTGGCGTCGTGGCCGTTGTAGCACTTGTCCTCGTAGAAGATGTGCCCGAGCGCATCCCAGTGCGTGGCGCCCTGGACGCACAGATTGAGCGTGTCGTCGGCGTAGCGGATCTTGTTCCAATCCTGCTGGCCGGCGACGGCGTCGGTGCCGGTCGCCAGCATCTGGTGGATCGGATTGAAGCGGCCGCCGAACAATCCGTTCTGCGGGCCGTCGCGATCGAGCGGGATGCCGAGCGCGAACACCTTGCCGGTGCGGATGAGCTGGCTGGCGGCGGCGATATCCCGCGGTGTGACGTGGTTGAGGGTGCCGACGTGGTCGTCCTTGCCCCAGCGGCCCCAATTCGAGAGCTTCTTAGAGGCCTCTTCGATCGCCTGCTTGCCGACCCTGATATCCATCGCGCCGTCTCCTCCCACATTCCATGCTCTTCCCGGCACGGCCAGGTGCGGGCAGCCGGCGGGATTTTGACCGGATGCCGCGCCGTCGTCTATCGACAGATTGGCTAAATCCTAGCGCCCGCTCGTGGAATTGCCGTTCCGCGGCCCGGGGCTGCGTCATCGGTGCGCTTTGACAGGTCTCGTGTCCTTGTGCCCTGATCGGGCTGGCCGCCGCGCTGCGGCCTAGGCCGAAGGAGCAAACGATGAACCTCAGATTAGCCACCGCCCTTGTCGTCACCACGGTTGCGGCAGCCGCATTGGGCGCCGCTCCCTCGGCTCGCGCCGCCTCCGTCATCGACGAATGGGCGAGTGTCAAAGCGCCGCCTGCACCCGAGCTCAAGCCGGTCACGATCGAGGCGAAGACGACCGCGCTGCTGTTGCTCGACTTCCAAACCCCGAACTGCCCCAACCGGCCCCGCTGCATCGCGGCGCTGCCGGCGATGAAGAAGCTGCTGACCGAGGCCCGCGCCAAAGGCGTGATGGTGGTCTACAGCCTCGCGGGCAAGGGAACGCCGGCCGACGTCATGAAGGATCTTGCTCCGGCCGCGGGCGAGCCCTCGGTGCGGGCCAGCGTCGACAAGTTCGCCGGCACCGATCTGGAAAAAATCCTGAAGGACAAGGGCATTCAGAGCGTGATCGTGACCGGCACCGCCGCGCACGGCGCCGTGCTCTACACCGGCAGCGTTGCGGCATTGAAGGGGATGAACGTCATCGTTCCGGTCGACGGCATGGCCTCCGAAGACCTCTACTACGAGCAGGCAACGGCGTGGCTGCTGGCCAAAGGCACCGGCGGCATCGGCGCCAGGGTGACGCTGACCAAGATCGACCTGATCAAGTTCTGAGGCGTCACCGCACCTTGCCGAGCGCCCGCAGAATCTTGTCGGGCGTGAACGGCATGTCGGTCAGCGGCGCTGCGCCGAGCGGGCGCAGCGCGTCGTTGATCGCGTTCATCACCGCGCCGGGCGCTCCCGCGGTGCCGGCCTCGCCGGCGCCTTTTGCGCCCAATTCGGACTCGGCGGTCGGCGTGACGACATGGCCGCATTCGATGTACGGCATTTCCACCGCCATCGGCACCAGGTAGTCGGCCATGTTGCCGTTGAGCAACTGGCCGCGCTCGTCATAGCGGCAATGCTCGAACAGCGCCGCGCCGATGCCCTGCACGACGCCGCCGCGGATCTGCTCGTCGACAAGCTGCGGGTTGATGACGGTGCCGCAGTCCTCCACGCACCAGTGCTTGAGCAGAGTGACGAAGCCGCTCTCGGGATCGACCTCGAGCCAGCTTGCCTGGATGCCGTTGGTGAAGGCGAAGGCCCAGGCGCGTGGCACATAGTGGCGCGTCGCCATCAGCTCGGCCTGGAAGCCCGGCGGCAGCGTGTCCGGGCGGAAGTAGGCGATGCGCGCGACCTCGTCGAGGCCGATGCGCTCCTTACCGGTG
>CAMDEB010000040.1 GCA_945893085.1 Rhodoplanes serenus
AAGGGCGAGAAGCCCGCCGACCTGCCGGTCGTGCAGGCCACGAAAGTCGAGCTGATCATCAACCTCAAGACCGCCAAGGCGCTCGGCGTCACCGTGCCACTCGCGCTGCTCGGCCGCGCCGACGAGGTGATCGAGTGAAGCGGCGCGAGTTCATCGCGCTGCTTGGCGGCGCGGCGGCAAGCGTGGGGCCGCTCGCAGCGCGCGCGCAGCAGGCAGCGAAGTCACACCGGATCAGCTATCTCGCCCTGCTTCCAGGTGAAGACACAACCTTGATGAAGCCGCTTCTGCAACGGCTCCACGAGCTGGGCTACAGGGACGGCCAGAGCATGGTCATCGAGTATCGTTCCGCAGAAGGACGACCGGAACGCTTGCCTCAGCTGGCCGCAGAACTCGTTCGAGCCAATCCGGACGTGCTGATTGCGGGATTCGGGACGCTCACGGCGAAGGCGGCGCAGGCCGCAACCACGACCATTCCCATCGTCTTTACCAGCATCGGTGACCCCGTTGGAGCAGGCTTGATCGCAAGCCTGAGCCGGCCCGGTGCAAATGTCACCGGCCTGACCAGCCAGGCGAGCGACATTGTCGGAAAGCGGCTGCAAATCCTGAACGATCTCATCCCAGGCAATCAGATTGTCGCGGTGCTGACGAACCCGGACACACCCTTTTCGGCGCTGGCGGTGCAGGAGCTTAGGACAACCAATGCTGGGCGCCAGCGTCTCGAGGTTTTCGAAGCAAGAACCGCCGACCAGGTGTCAGCCAGCATCGAGGCCGCAATTAAGGCCGGTGCGGCTGGTCTAATCACATTAGAAGATCCGTTGACCCTTAGCCTCAGCCGGCAAATCGCCGATCTCGCGGCAAAGGCTCGGCTCCCCACAATTTACGGAAATAGGAATTTTGCGGAAGCGGGTGGATTGATGTCGTACGGAGTGGATCGGCGACAGCTGAACCGTCGCGCAGCAGAGTACGTGGACAGGATCATCAAAGGTGCAAAGCCAGCGGACCTTCCGGTCGAGCAGCCGACGAAATTCGAACTCGTCATCAATCTCAAGACCGCCAAAGCGCTCGGCCTGAGCATACCGGCCAACTTGCTTGCGCTCGCCGACGAGGTGATCGAATAGGTTGGGAGACGGTTCCGTCAACTGGCGAGGAAAAATGAAACGCCGTTCCTTCGAGATTTCGGCGATCCAGGACCTGCCGCAGGTGCAGCAGCAGATGGCGGCCGACGGCGCGGACATCGTCAAGATCAGCCCGGCCCAATTCGGCGCCCACATGGAAAAGGAAATGGCGATCTGGGGGGCGTGGTGAAGGAGGGCGGCATCAAGGCGCAGTGATGCGTCGCGCCGGGCACGAAAATGCTCTCGGGTGCGGCATCCTGAGTGTTGCAACCGCCGGCTGAACTCCGCATCCTGACGGTATGAGCCCGCGGCAAGCCGGGCCGGACGCCGGAGGAGATCGCCATGGCCGGACTGCACGCCCTGCTGCTCAAGACCGCGGGCTTCCTGCTGGCCCTGACGACCCTGGCCGCGGCGCAGGACTATCCGAGCAAACCGGTGCGGGTCATCGTCCCGTTCGCGCCGGGCGGTATCAACGACGTCGCCGGCCGCCTGGTCGCCACGCATCTGAGCGAGAAGCTCGGCAAGCAGTTCCTGGCGGAGAACCGCCCCGGCGGCGGCGGCATCACCGCCACCGAGCTGGTCTACAAGTCCGCGCCGGACGGCTACACGCTGCTCATCCTCTCGATCGCGAACGCGAACCATCCCGCGCTCTACAAGCTGAACTACGATCTGCTCAAGGTCATCGACCCGGTCGCCATGATCGTCACCAGCCCGAACGCGATGGCGGTCCATCCCGACCTGCCGGCCAAGACGCTTAAGGAATACATCGCGCTCGCCAAATCGAAGCCCGGCGAACTGCAATACGCCTCCGGCGGCATCGGCGGATCGCTGCATCTCGGATTCGAGCTGTTGAAGATGCTGGCCAAGATCGACGTCCTGCACGTGCCGTTCCGTGGCGCGGGTCCGGCGGGGATCGACGTGATCTCCGGCAACACCACGGCGATGATCTCGACCACGTCGAGCGTGTCGGCGCATATCCGCGGCGGCAAGCTCCGCGGCCTTGCGGTGAGCACGCCGAAGCGGATTGAAGCGCTGCCCGATACTCCGACGTTTGCCGAGGCCGGGTTGCCGGAATACCAGGGCGGCAACTGGATCGGGATCGGGGCGCCGGCCGGCACGCCCAAGGCGATCATCGATCTGCTGCAAAAGGAAATCGCAGCCATCCAGGACAAGCCGGAGGTCCAGAAGCAGATGATCGAGCGCGGCGCGGAGGTCCTCAAGCTGGGCCCGGCGGAATTCCGCGCCTTCATCGAAAAAGAAACCGAGAAGTGGGGCAGCGTCGTCAAGCAGGCCGGCATCCAGGCGCAGTAAGGGGGGAAACGGCCATGACACGGATGCATTCATTGCTGCTCAAGACGGCGGGCCTCTTGTTCGCCCTGACGACGGCGGTTGCGGCGCAGGACTATCCGACCAGGCCGGTGCGGATCATCATTCCGTTCCCGCCGGGCGGCTTCAATGACATCGTCGGCCGCATCATCGCCGCGCAATTGACCGAGCGGCAGGGCAAGCAGTTCATCGTCGAGAACCGCGCCGGCGCCGGCGGCATCATCGCCGGCGAGATAGTGGCGAACGCGCCGAAGGACGGTCACACGCTGCTGATCGTCTCGTTGGCGATCACGGTCAATCCGCACCTCTACAAGATGCCCTACGATCCGCTGAAGGCGTTTGCGCCGGTCGCCATCCTCGCCACGGCGCCGAACGTGGTTTCGGTCAACCAGGACCTGCCGATCAAGTCGATCAAGGAGCTCATAGCGCAGGCCAAGGAGAAGCCGGGCGAGCTGAAATACGCCTCCTCTGGCGTCGGCACGTTCATGCATCTGGGCCCCGAACTGTTCAAGCTCATGGCCGGCGTCGATATCCTGCACGTGCCGTTCCGCGGCGCGGGTCCGGCCCTGATCGACGTGATCGGCGGCCACACCCAGATGTCGTTCGCCTCGGTGCCGTCGACCATGGCGCATGTCCGCTCGGGGAAGCTCAGGGCGATTGGCGTCGGCGGACTGAAGCGCAGCTTCGCGCTGCCGGACGTTCCGACCGTCGACGAATCCGGCGTGCCGGGCTACCAATCCGCCAACTGGATCGGGCTGATCGCGCCGTCTGGAACGCCCGAACCGATCATCGCCAAGCTGCACAAGGAGCTCACCGCGATGCAGGACTCGCCGGAGCTGAAAAAGCAGTTCGAGAATGAAGGCGCCGAGGTCTTGCGCATGAGCTCGGCCCAGTTCGGCACCTTTATCGCGAGCGAGCTGGTCAAATGGGGGAAGGTGGTGCAGGAGGCGGGCATCAAGGCGCAGTAGCGCCTGGCTCGTTGTTCACCTGGTGCGCCTAGAGCCACGTTCGTTGCGCGCGGTGCTTATCTGCGCGCCTCGCGCAGGGAGCTGTCGTCGATATAGGTCGCGGGCTCCGCGGACGCGTTCTGCGCCAGCAGGCCGGTTTGCTTCAGCGTGGCGATGACCTGCGCGAGCCCTTTCACGTTGACCGACATGTCGCGCGTCAGCGCATTGGTGCCGGTGAAGAAATCCCACGCCCGCTCGGCGTGGTGCAGCGGCGCCGGCAATTCGCGCGCGGCGATCGCCGACGCTGCCGCGCGGTTGTCATAGAGCCAATCCGTGCCGCGCAGCATCGCGCGCAGGAACCGCACCAGCACGCCGCGGTTGGCTTCGGCCCATCGGCCGTTGACGTTGACGGACACGAACTGCCAGTCCGGCACATAGTCGATGACGTCGCCGAGGTTGTTCATGCCCGCCTCCTCGGCGACGTAGTTCCACGGCACCGATTGCAGGCCGGCGTCGATCTCGCCCGCCAGCAGCGCCTTGTGGCGTGGCGGCACGCCGCCGGTGTGCTTCACCTCGTAGTCGCCCGGAAAGTTCAGCCCGTGCGCCGCCAGCATCGCCTTGACGTGGAAGAACGTGCCTTCCTTGTCATTGAAAATACCGATCATGCGGCCGCGCAGGTCCTCGACGCGCTTGAACGGCGCGCGCGTGATCAGCGAATGCACCAGCTTGCCGGCGTTGCCGGCGACGATCTTGAGCGGCCCGCCCTCGGCGGCGTTCTGGATCGCGACCTCGGGCGAGCCGATGTAGAGCTGGAAGGTGCCGTCGAGCAGCGGCGGCTCCTGCGAGGCATTGCCGTGGATCGTACCCTCGACCTCGAGGCCTTCGTCGGCGAAGAAGCCGCGCTCCTGGGCGGCCCACAGCGGCATGTTGAAATAGGTGCGCGAAACCAGGCCAACGGCAATCTTGTCGGACATTCCAAACTCCGCGCTGCTCTCACCGCCGTCATGCCCGCGCTTGTCGCGGGCATCCACGTCTTGGCTACCAAAGTAAGGCATGGATGGCCGGGACAAGCCCGGCCATGACAGTGTGATGACTAGCGGTCAATTTGCACGCCGCTCGCCGATTAGACAATATGACCGGAATGTAGAGGGGGGAGCCATGACCATTCGATCCGTCCGGCAAGGTTGCGCGCTGCTGGCACTCGCCGCCGCGCTGGCGATGGGAAATGCCCGCGTCGCATCCGCGCAATCGCAGATCACCATCGTCGTCACGGTCGCGGCCGGCGGCAGCTCCGACATCGGCATGCGCACCATTGCCGCCAAGGTCGAGCAACTGGGCGGGCCGAAAATCGTGATCGAGAACCGGCCCGGCGGCGGCGGGGTGACGGCCACGCTCGGCGTGAAGGACGCGGCGCCGGACGGGCGGACGCTGTTGCTCTCCGCTTATGCCACCTTCGTCGTCAACCCGGCGATGCCGGGCGGCGCGCCGTACGATCCGGTCGCCGACTTCCAGCAGATCACGACGCTGTTCTCATTCCCGGTCATGCTCGCGGTTCACACGTCGGTCGAGGCCAAGACGGTGGCGGAGCTGGTTGCGCTCGCCAAGCGCAAGCCCAGCGGTCTGTCCTACGCGTCGCAGGGTGTCGGCACCGCCGGCCACCTGCTGGGCGAGTTGTTCGCCAAGAGCACCGGCGTGCCGCTGCTGCATGTGCCGTACCGGGGCGCGGCGCCAGCCATGATCGACCTGGTCGCCGGCCGCGTCGACATGATGTTCGTCGGCATTCTGCCGAGCAAGGCGCATCTCGACTCCGGCGTCTTGCGGGTGCTGGCGGTCACCTCCAAGACGCGGATGCCGGAGGTGCCGAACGCTCCGACCATGGCCGAAGTCGGCCACCCGGAGGTCGATTCGGAGTTCGTCTGGTTCGGGCTCGCGGCGCCCGCCAAGACGCCGGAACCGATGATCAGGAATCTGCACGACCTGTTCGCAAAGGCCGTCGCATCGCCGGACGTCAAGGCCAAGCTCGCGGCGCAGGGCATCATCGTCGGCGCGAGCACGCCCGAGGCGCTCGCCGCGCGTATCAAGGCCGACACCGCGAAGTTCGCGCCGCTCATCAAGGCGTCGGGGGCTGCGAAGTAACAAAGAGTCATTCCGGGGCGCGGCGAAGCCGCGAGCCCGGAATCCAGGGGCAACCGAGACCTGCCGTACTACGTCTACCTTCTCGCGAGTCAGCGAAACGGGACGCTGTATCTCGGCGTCACCGGAGACCTCGTCCGCCGCGTCTATCAGCACAAGACCAAGGCGACGCCGGGCTTCACGTCGCACTACGGCGTTGCGCGCCTGGTCTGGTTCGAGTGCTACGACGATCCGACAACGGCCATTGCGCGCGAGAAGGACATGAAGAAGTGGAAACGCGCGTGGAAGCTTCGGACGATCGAGGAGGCGAACCCACAATGGCGCGATCTCTATGATGAGATCACGGTCTGATGCCTTTTGCTCTGGATTCCGGGCTCCCTCGCTGCGCTCGGGCCCCGGAATGACAGCGGGGGCTGATCAAGGGTCGGGGCCGCGAAATAGCAACGGGTCATTCCGGGGCGCGGCGAAGCCGCGAGCCCGGAATCCAGGGGCGAAACGGACCTGACGGTGCCATACGACGTCTACCTTCGGCTCCAGTCAGCGAAACGGAACGTTGCTGATGCCTTTTACTCTGGATTCCGGGCCCGGCGCTTCGCGCCGTCCCGGAATGACACCGCCGCTTGCGCCGGCAAACCTCAATCGATCGAGACGCCGCTGGCCTTGACCATGGCTGCCCAATTCGCGACCTCGGACTCGACGAACGTCTTGAGATAGGCCGGCGACCGCCGTTGCGGGGCGACCGCGGTCACGCCGGCATTCTTGAGCCGCTCCGTGGTGGCGGGCGTGTTCAGTGTCTGGTTGGTCGCGTCAGCGAGTTTCTGGATGATGGCGTCGGGCGTGCCCTTCGGAAACAGGAACGCGGTCCAGGAGTAGGAGGCGACGCCGGCGATGCCTTGCTCCTTGGCGGTCTGCAGCTTCGGAAACAGATTCGAGCGTTCGTCGGTCAGCAATGCGATACCCTTGGCGTTTCCGCTTTCGATCGGTCCCATCGCGGCCGCTCCGAGCCCGCAGAAGTAGTCGATCCGGCCGCCGATCAGGTCCTGCATGGCAAGACCGGAACCGCGATAAGGAACATGCGTCGGGTTGATTCCGAGCACCGTGTTGAGCTGCGCGCAGGCAAAATGCGAGCCCGAGCCGACGCCGGAGGAACCGAACTGCATCTTGCCGTGGTTGGCTTTCGTGTAGGCGACGAACTCCTGCATCGTATTGGGCGGCAGGTCTTTGCGCGTGATCAGGACAATCGGCTGATCGACCACCAGCCCCGCCGGCGTGAAATCGGTGATGCTGTTGTAGAGCGGAGTCTTATGCATCGCGGGAACGATGGCCATCGAGTCGACGCTCGCGAACACCAGCGTGTACCCGTCGGGGGCCGCCTTGGCGACACGGGCGGTGCCGGTCATGCCGCCGCCGCCGCCCACATTCTCGATGATGAGCTGTTGCCCCAGAACCTCGGACATCCGGGCCGCGAGCACGCGCCCCACCGTATCCGATGCGCTGCCCGCGGCGTACGGCACCACGATGGTGACGGCGCGGGTCGGCCAGGTTTGCGCCATGACGGTCTGGACGGAGCAGACCGTCGCCAGCGCGGCGGAGAAGAGCAGGGCGGTGATACGGTTTTGTCGGAGCATGGCTGTTTTTCCCGTGGCGATGTTGGTGCGGCGATCGCGATGCGCGAGCCTTAGCAAAGCAAGAAGCGTGCCTCTGCGCCAGCGGGTTATGCCGGTTTTTCGCCGCTCCGGATCATCTCCAGCAGCCGCATCGGCAGCAGCGGCACATGGCCGATGCGCACGCCGAACGGCGTCAGCGCGTCCTCCACCGCCGAAATCAGCGCCGCCGCCGCCGGGATCGTGCCGGCCTCGCCGACGCCCTTGACGCCGAGCGGATTGAGCGGCGAGGGCGTCTCCTTGTACAGCGTCTGCAGCATCGGCACTTCGGTGGCGGTCGGCAGCAGGTATTCGGCGAACGTCGTGGTCACCGGCTGGCCGGCGTCGTCGTAGCCCATCCATTCGTAGAACGCGTTGCCGATGCCGTGCGCCACGCCGCCCTGGACCTGGCCCTCGACCATCATTGGATTGATCAGCACGCCGGAATCCTGCATCGCGACGTAGCGCAGGATTTTCACCTCGCCGGTCTCGACGTCGACCTCGACCTCGGCGACGTGGCAGGCGTTGGCGTAGGACAGCGCGTCGGTGCGGTGCGTGCGGAGCGCTTCGAGGCCGGGATCGACGCCGGGCGGAAAGCCGTAGCCCGGCGCGCCCTGCAGGATGCGCGCGATCTCGGCGAGCTTCACCGAAAGCTGCGGCGCGCCGACCACGCGCACCTCGCCGTCGACCAGTTCCAGGTCGTGCTCGGCGGCTTCGAGGATGTGGCTCGCCACCTTCTTCGCCTTGTCGGCCACCGCCTGCGCCGCCAGCATCACCGACGACCCGGCGGTGACGGTCTGGCGGCTGGCGAAGCCGCCGAGGCCGAGCGAGACGCCGCCGGTGTCGCCGGCCACCACGCTGATCTTGTCGACGCCGATGCCGAGCTGGCTCGCGGCGATCTGCGCCATCGCCGTGCCGAGACCCTGTCCCATCGCCGAGGCGCCGGTGAAGATCGTGACGCGGCCGGTGCGCGAGATCCGCACCAGGCCGGATTCGAACGGCCCGCGGCCGGTGCCCTTGACGCCATGCGCCAGGCCGATGCCGAGATAGCGGCCGGCTTTGCGCGCCTCTGCCTGCCGCCGCGGGAAATCGTCCCAGCCGGCGGCGGCCAGCACCTCGGCCTGGCAGGCCGGATAGTCGCCGCTGTCGTACTGGATGGTGACGCCCGAGCGCGCCTTGATCGGCTTGAGGTACGGCATCTTCGCCGCCGGAATGAGATTGCGCCGCCGCACCTCGGCGCGGTCGAGCTTCATCTCGCGCGCCACGCGGTCGAGCAGCCGCTCCATCGCGAACGCCGCCTGCGGGTAGCCGGCGCCGCGCACCGACGACACCGGCGTCTTGTTGCACATGGCGATGGTGACATCGACGGCGAGCGAAGGGATGACATAGGGCCCGCTCATGGTCGAGGCCGAATTGTAGGCGATATTCGGATCCTGGATGGTGTAGGCGCCGGTGTCGTGTAAGAGCTTGCCGCGGATGCCGAGCACCTTGGCTTCGGCATCGACCGCGATGTCGAGCGACCAGTATTGGTCGCGCTCGTGCACCGCGTTGGTGAAATACTCGCGCCGGTCCTCGATCCATTTCAGCGATCGGCCGAGCAGCTTCGCCGCCGCCACCACGGCGACGTCCTCGGAATAGACGCAGAGCTTGGCGCCGAAGCCGCCGCCGATGTCGGGCGCGACCACGCGCAGGCTCTCGTCGAAATCCATCAGCGTGGTGAGCGACTGCTGGAGATCGTGCGCCTTCTGGGTCGAGGCGTGCACCGTCATGCCGCCGTCGGCGCCGCGGAGTTCCGCCAGCACGCCGCGCGCCTCGATCGAATGCGCCGCGCCGCGGTGCTGCCAGAGGTCCTGGTGGAACACATGCGCGGCGTTCTTGAACGCCGCATCGGTGTCGCCGAAGCCGACCTTGTAGGTGGTGACGACGTTGCTCGACAGCTCGCGGCGGATCGGCGCGGCGTCGGCGGCCTTGCGGACGTCGGCGACGAACGGCTGGATGTCGTAATCCACATCGACCAGGGCGGCGGCGTCCTCGGCGATGTAGCGGTCGTCGGCGACCACCAGCGCCACCGGCTCGCCGACGTAGGACACCTCGCCGTCGGCGAGCGCGAACGCCCAGGCCTTGTCGAGATTGAAGCCCGAGTTCGAGTGCCGCACCATGCGGCGGTTGCTCATCACCTTGGCGATGTCGTCAAGCGTCAGCACCGCGTGCACGCCGGCCAGCGCCAGCGCCGCGTCCTTGCTGACACTGCGGATCAGCGCGTGCGGGTGCGGGCTGCGCACGAAGGCGACGTGCAGCATGCCTTCAACGGCGAGGTCGTCGATGAAGCGGCCCGCGCCGCGCAGCAGCGGCTCGTCCTCGAGACGCAGAGTGCGGGAGCCGATTATGGCCGAAGACATCTGCAAACTTTCAATACGGACTAGAATGGTGATCCGTCACCCTGAGGTGCGAGCGACGCGAGCCTCGAAGGGTCGACGGCCCGGCTGTTGCAACATCGGGGGCCGTGCATCCTTCGAGGCCCGGCTGCGCCGGGCACCTCAGGATGACGGGGAAAGATTGCGACGTGAAGCACAATCGCGAATTATTTCGTAATCGCCTCGCTCGCCTGCTTCACCACATCCTTCGGCGTCGCATAGAGCTCGGCGAGCAGCTTGTTGAGCGAGGCGGCGCTGACCGGATTGACGTCCATGTTGATCTTCTTCGCCTCGGCGAGGTACTCCGGGTCCTTCATCGTCGCGTCGAATGCCGCGATCAGCGCGGCCTTGCGGTCCTCGGGGATGCCGGGCGGGGCCGCGAACGGCCGCGCCATCTCCTGGGCGGCGAGGATCAGCTTGAGGACCTGCAGCTTCTCCGGATCCTTGGTCAGCTCCATCACCAGCGGAACGTCGCCCATCTCCGGCTCCTTCCGGAACGCCGCCTGCATCAGGATGTTGATCTTCTTGTCCCGCATCCATTGCGCGTGCCGCGCCTTCAGCGTGCTCCACGACAGCCCGCACAGGCCGTCGACCTCGCCGCGCTCCATGGCCAGCGTGATCTCGTTGGTGCCGGGATAGCCGGCGACCAGCTTCACCGGTGCGCCGAACACGTTCTTGTAGAGGCGGGCGAAGATGTCCGGCTCCGAGCTCGGCCCCTGGCCGCCGAAGGTGACCGGCTTCTCCAGGAAATCCTTCCAGGTCTTCACCGGCGAGGTGTGCCAGGTGACGCAGACGCTGGTGTCGTCGGTGACGCTGCCGAGCCAGCCGAACTTGGTGCCGTCGAAGGTCGCGCCGCTTTCCAGCAGCGGATTGATGCCGGTGGTGCGGGCGAAGGTGCCGATCGCGGTGCCGTCCTTCGGCGCCGCCGTATAGAGGAAGTTCGCCGCGCGCAGCGAGCCCGCGCCGGCCATGTTCTGCGGCACGATCGTCGGCTTGCCGGGAACGTGCTTGCCCATGTGGCGCGCCAGGTGCCGGGCGTAGAGGTCGTAGCCGCCGCCGACGGAAAAGCCGATCAGCAGGCTGATGGTCTTGCCCTTGTAGAACTCCTCGACGCTTTGCGCGCGCGCGGGTTGGGCGGCGACGCTCGCCATCAGTACGGCTGTCATGCCCGCGAAGGCGGGCATCCAGCCCTTGCGACGGTTATGGGAGCGCCTGTGCTGGTTCATCATCGGTCTCACGGTTGCTGGATCGACCGCGATTTTATTCGCAAATCGCGGCCGATGTCGATGAATACGGGGTATCCGGTTTGTGGCTCGGAAACCATCGCCTTTTACGTCGCGGCAACGTCGCTTTGGCACGATCTTGCCAACGGGAAGAGGCTTGTCATGACGGCGACACCATCACCGCCAGGACGACGATTCACATGAACAAGCCGAGCTACCAGGCCATGGGCAGCGACGCCTACAAGCCGATGGGCTTCGGCTACGACCCGATGGGCGCTCGAACGCGACGACGGTTTTCTTGTTGCGCTCGAGCTGGTCCGACACGCTTCACTCCTGCAGCGCCTCTTCGCGCTTCCTGCGGATCGCTGGCGCCGCCACCACGACCAGCAGCAGCGCCGAGACGATCAGGAAGCCGAGGCTGATCGGCTCTTCGACGAACACCATCGGATCGCCGCGCGAGATCAGCAGCGTGCGGCGCAGGTTCTCTTCCATCAGCGGGCCGAGCACGAAGCCGAGGATCAGCGGCGCCGGCTCGCAATCGAGCTTGAGGCAGAGGTAGCCGAAGATCGCGAAGAACGCCATCACCAGCACGTCGGAGGCGTTGCCGTTGACCGCGAACGCGCCGATGCAGCAGAAGCCGATGATCGCCGGGAACAGCAGGCGATAGGGAATCCGCAGCAGCTTCACCCACATGCCGACCAGGGGCAGGTTGAGCACGACCAGCATCAGGTTGCCGATCCACATCGAGGCAATGATGCCCCAGAACAATTCCGGCCGATCGGTCATCACCCGCGGCCCCGGCGAGATGCCGTGGATCATCATCGCGCCGATCATCATCGCCATGGTCGGGTTCGACGGGATGCCGAGCGTCAGCATCGGGATGAACGAGGTCTGCGCGCCGGCGTTGTTGGCCGACTCCGGCGCCGCGACGCCGCGGATGTCGCCGTGGCCGAACGTGCGCGGGTGCCGCGCCACCTTCTTCTCCAGCGTGTAGGCGCCGAACGCCGCGAGCAGCGCGCCGCCGCCCGGCAGCACGCCGAGCAGCGTGCCGAGCGCGGTGCCGCGCAGGATCGAGGGAATGCAGTGGCGGATGTCGGCCCATGCCGGCCAGACCCGGCCGATGCGGCTCATCACGTCGGCCTGGCCGGCCTTTTTCTCCAGGTTGTAGGCGACCTCGGCGATGCCGTAGATCGCCATCGACAGCGCGACGAACTCGATGCCGTCGGCGAGACCGCGGGCGCCGAAGGTGAAGCGCCGGACGCCGGAGTTGATGTCGTTGCCGACAAGACCGAGCAGCAGCCCCAGCACCACCATGCCGATCGCCTTGACCACCGAGCCGCGCGCCAGCACCACCGCGGCGATCAGGCCGCAGACCATCAGCGAGAAGTACTCCGCCGGGCCGAAGTTGAGCGCGATCGCGGCGAGCGGCGGCGCGGCGACGCAGATCAGGAGCGTGGCGACGCAGCCGGCAAAGAACGAGCCGATCGCGGCGATGCCGAGCGCGGGGCCGGCGCGGCCCTGCCGCGCCATCTGGTGGCCGTCGATGGTGGTGACGACCGAGGACGCTTCGCCCGGGATGTTGACCAGGATCGCGGTGGTCGAGCCGCCGTACTGCGCGCCGTAGTAGATGCCGGCCAGCATGATCATCGCCGAGACCGGCGGCAGCGTGAACGAAATCGGCAGCAGCATCGCCACCGTGGTGACCGGGCCGATGCCGGGCAGCACGCCGACCAGGGTGCCGAGGAACACGCCGGTGAAGCAGTAGAGCAGGTTCTGCGCGGTGAGCGCGACGCCGAAGCCGATCGTGAGGTTGGCGAACACGTCCATCGGTCAGCTCAGCAGCGCCGGCCAGACCGGCAGCGGCAGCCGCAGCGCATAGACGAACACGCCGACCGAGAACGCGGCCAGCGCCAGCGCCAGCACGCCGGCTTCGACCGGGCGCGACTCCCGGCTCGCCAGCGCCGACACCAGCACCACGACGATCAGCGCGATCACCAGGCCGAGCGGCTCCAGCAGCACGCCGAACAGGCAGACGCCGAAGGCGATGACGCAGAGCGGAAACAGGTGCAGCCGGCCGACCCGCTCGCCATCGATGACGAACGAGCGCCCGACCAGGATCGCGCCGATCAGGGCGAGCACGCCGCCCAGCAGCATCGGAAAATAGCCGGGCCCCATCTTGCCGGC
Organism: Rhodoplanes serenus; assembly: GCA_945893085.1. Classification (GTDB taxonomy): domain Bacteria; phylum Pseudomonadota; class Alphaproteobacteria; order Rhizobiales; family Xanthobacteraceae; genus Z2-YC6860. Next base: position 12,986 of record CAMDEB010000040.1, read on the forward strand.
GCCGCCGAGCGAATAGCCGCGCGCCGCCAGCATCGCCACCGCCGCGAAGGCGATGAACATGAGGCCGGACCAGAAGTCCTTCGGCGCGCGGATGTTCATGCGGCCATCCTTCGAGACGGCCGCTTCGCGGCCTCCTCAGGATGAGGCCGGTGTGTGCTGCGACCGGAGATCAGCAACATGCACAAGCCTCATGGTGAGGAGCGCGGCGAAGCCGCGCGTCTCGAACCATGGCCGCGGGCGCGGCACCCACCCCAATCACTCCGTTGGTCGTTTCGCCTCACTTCTGCTGCAGGTTGGCGTCGAGGATCACCTTCCGCCACTTCTCGTATTCGGACTTGAGGAACGCGGTCCCGGCCTGCGGGGTGGATGAGACCGGCTCGGCGCCGATCTTGGCGAACGCCGCCTTGACCTCGGGCAGCGCCAGCGCCTTGACCAGCGCGGCGTTCAATTTGCCGACGGTGTCCGCCGGCACCGCGGCCGGCGCCAGGATGACGTACCAGAGGTCGACCTCGAAGCCCTTCATCCCGGCCTCGTCGACCGTCGGCACGTCGGCGTAGATCGCGCCGCGCTTGAGGCTCGATACCGCCAGCGGACGGACCCGGTTGTCGGCGGTGAACGGCAGCGCGCCGGCGAAGCTCGAGAACGCGAACGAGATCTTGCCGCTCATCATGTCGGTGTAGGACTGGCCGATGCCGCGATACGGCACGTGCACGGCGGAAATTCCGGCGCGCTGGATGAACAGTTCGCTGGCGAGATGCGGCGAGGTGCCGATGCCGGCGGAGGAGAAGTTCAGCTTGCCCGGGTTGGCCTTCGCGTAGGCCACGAACTCGTCGTAGGTCTTCACCGGCAGCGTCGGCGACGCCACCAGCACCAGCGGCGCGGAGTTCACCCGCGACACCACCTGCAGGTCCTTGAAGGTGTCGAACGGCAGGCTCGGCAAGAGCGTCGGGTTGATGGCGATGGCGGGGTCCATCATCACGATGGTGTATCCGTCCGGCGCTGCACGCGCGACGTAGTCGGTGCCGGGAATTCCGCCGGAGCCGGTGCGGTTCTCGGCGATCACGGTCTGGCCGATGGTGTCGCCGAGGTGCTGGGCCAGCGTGCGGCCGATGAAATCGGTGGCGCCGCCGGGCGCGTAGGGCAGCACCAGGCGGATCGGCTTGTTCGGATAGGCTTGCGCCAGCGCCTGTGGTGCGGCGAACGGGATCAACAAGGCGCTCCAGAGCAGAGCGTCGGAAAACCTGAAGCTCGTCATCGCAATCTCCACCAATCCGGAATGGCTGCCGCCGGTGCAACCATTCATGCATTTCCCGTGCCGTGCGATGCCGGAGCGGCACTTGACACGGCCGAAGCCGCTGTCCGATGTAACGATTAAGGACCAATTGCTGCAGCCGGGCAAGGCTGCGCCGCTGACTGAGGAGACCGGGAACAGTGTCGAGCAAGAATTGGGATGTCGTCGTCGTCGGTGCCGGTAACGCGGCGTTCTGCGCGGCGCTCGCGGCGCGCGAAAAGGGCGCCAGCGTGCTGATGGTCGAGCGCGCGCCGAAGGAACTGATGGGCGGCAACTCGCGGTTCACCGCCGGCGCGTTCCGCTGCGTCTACGACGGCGTCGACGACCTCAAGGCGATCATGCCGGACCTCACCAAGGACGAGATCGAGCGCAGCGACTTCGGCACCTACACGTCCGACCAGTTCTATGACGACATGTTCCGCATCACCAACTACCGCACCGACGGCGACCTGTGCGACCGCCTGGTCGGCCGTTCGCGCGATGCGATGCGCTGGCTGCATTCCAAGGGCATGAAGTTCGACCCGATCTGGGGCCGCCAGGCCTATCTGATCGACGGCAAGTTCAAGTTCTGGGGCGGTCTCACGGTGGAATCCAAGGGCGGCGGGCCGGGCCTGGTCGAGCAGCACCTCAAGCTTGCCGAGAAGCAGGGCATCGACATCGTCTACGGCACCCGCGCGTTCGAGCTGATCTACGACGGCAACGTGGTGCGCGGCCTGAAGGTGAAGGCCAACGGCGCGATCGAAGAGATCAAGTGCAAGTCGGTGGTGATCGCCTGCGGCGGCTTCGAGTCGAGCGCCGAGATGCGCACCAAATACATGGGCCCCGGCTGGGAGCTCGCCAAGGTGCGCGGCACGCCCTACAACACCGGCGACGGCATCAACATGGCGCTGGCGATCGGCGCCTCGAGCTACGGCAACTGGTCCGGCTCGCACGCGGTGCAGTGGGACTACAACGCGCCGGAGTTCGGCGACCTCTCGGTCGGCGACAACTTCCAGAAGCATTCGTATCCCTGGGGCATTCTCATCAACGCCACGGGACGCCGTTTCGTCGACGAGGGCGCGGACTTCCGCAACTACACCTATGCCAAGTACGGCGCCGTGGTGCTCAAGCAGCCCAACAACTTCGCCTACCAGGTGTTCGACAAGAAGATCATCCCGATGCTGCGCGACGAGTACCGCATCAAGCGCGTCAGCAAGGTGTCCGCGAACACGATCGAGGAGTTCGCGCACAAGCTCGAAGGCGTCAACGCCGAAGCCTTCCTCGACGAGATCAAGAGGTACAACGCGGCGATCAAGAAGGACGTGCTGTTCAATCCGAACATCAAGGACGGCCGCTGCACCGTGGGCCTCGACTTCAACAAGTCGAACTGGGCCAACACCATCGAGGATCCGCCGTTCGAGGCCTACCAGGTCGGCTGCGGCGTCAGCTTCTCGTTCGGCGGCGTGCGCATCGACCCGGACTCCGGCCAGGTGATCGACTCCGACATGAACCCGATCCCGGGACTTTACGCAGCCGGCGAGCTGGTCGGCGGCATCTTCTACTTCAACTATCCCGGCGGCTCCGGCCTGATGTCCGGCGCGGTGTTCGGCCGCATCGCCGGCACCGGCGCGGCGTCGGCAAGGAATGCGTGAGTTGAATTGATCTGCCCGCCACGACGGCGGTGCGCTCCCCTCCCCACGCGACCCCGGGCTTGACCCGGGGGAGTGGCGGGGAGGGGTCGGGGGCCGGGGGTGGTGCCACGAGTCCGATCCCGATCGGATGGCTTTGAGCGCAGCAACATCCCTCGAAAAATCCTAAACTGTCCGCGCTGAGCCGCCCCCCACCCCCGACCCCTCCCCGCCGCTGCGCGGGGGGAGGGGAGATGCGTTGCGCCTTCGGAGTGAAATTCCATGACCAGGCTCGCGCGCCATGAAACTTAAGAAACACAATCGCTACGCCTATTCGCCGATCACCGAGCGGCAGGACTTCACGTGGCCGGACGGCAAGCGCCTTGCCTTCTATTGCGCGCTGAATGTCGAGCATTTCAGCTTTGGCGAAGGCCTCGGCCATACACCGACGGCGCCGGGCCCGCAGCCCGATGTTCGCAATTTCGGTTGGCGCGACTACGGTCTGCGCGTCGGCATCTGGCGCATTTTCGATCTGATGGACGAATTGAAGCTGCCGATGTGCCATCTGCTCAATGCTTCGGTCTGCGAGGAGATGCCGCAGATCGCCGCGCGCATTCGTAAGCGTGGCGACGAAGTGATCGGCCATGGCTATACGAACTCCGAGCGCCAATCCGACATGGATGAGGCGACCGAGGCCGCGATGATCGCGCACGCGACCAAGACGCTGGCCGAGAGTTGCGGGCGACGTCCCTATGGTTGGATGGGACCGTGGATTTCAGAGACGGCGGTCACTCCCGACCTGCTGCAGGAGAACGGCTATACGTTCCTGATGGACTGGCCGGCCGACGATCAGCCGTTCTGGATGAAGACGCGCGCGGGTCGCATCATGTCGGTGCCCTATCCGATCGAAATCAACGATACGCCAACGATGCTCAGCCGCGCCCAGCCCGCGACGGACTTCCATCGCATGATCCTCGATCAGTTTGAGGAAATGCTGCGGCTTTCGCAGAAACAGTCGCTGGTGTTCGGCATCTCGATGCACACGTTCTGCACCGGTCAGCCGTTCCGGCTGGCGCAGGTGCGGCAAGCCCTGCAAACACTCATGCAGCATCCGGGATTCGACAAAGTGTGGGTGACGACGCCCGGCGGAATCGCCGACTACGCGGCTAAGCTGCCGACGGCCTGCGTGCCCTAGTTCGAGTTCTATCTATGGACCTGGTGCACCACGGCGGGGATAGGTTGGAGTGGCAGGTGGTGGGGTGATGGGCATTGCATAATGTGGCTTAGGCGCGTGTTTCGACTTTCTGCCATTCTGGTGACCGCTTTCGTGCTCACCTCCGCGCTGATGTTTTGGCTACAAGTCATTCGCTCTCCCGATTCTTTCGATTTTTATCCATATACGGGCGGCGATTGGAGTTCGCACGGGTTCGGTGATTACTACCCAGCGACTGAGGCGCTGAAAACCTTGTCTCCTATTCAAGAGCGCCAACTGCTCGAAGTCATTTCCGATGAGCTGAAAAGGAAGCCTAGCGATGAATTGTATAAGATGAAGGCGTTCGAGGACGTTTGCTTGAACGAGCTCGTTGACTGTCGCGGTCTCGCAAGTACCAAGATCAAGCCATTTATCGAAACAATTTTGTCAGATCGGCAAACTTCCGAAACGGCACTATTGGCCTGCGCCCGGTTCCGAAGACACCGAGTTAGGTGTTTTGATGGGACCGGAGGTGCGTCATGGAGCGTCGTAAGTTCACGCGAGAGTTCAAGCTTGAGGCTGTGCGGCTGATCACGGATCGGGGCGTTTCTTATGCCCAGGCCGA
>CAMDEB010000041.1 GCA_945893085.1 Rhodoplanes serenus
AGATGCGCGGTCGCCTCCTCGTCGGATTGCCCGCCGGACAGGAACGCGATGCCCGGCACGGCGCCCGGCACGCAGTTCTTCAGCATCTTGACGGTCTTCTCGGCGACCTCGTCGACGCCGGCGCGCTTGGCGTTCTTCTTGCCGGAGATCGCCATGTTGGGCTTGAGCACGATGCCTTCGAGCGCGACGCGCTGATAGTAGAGCTCCTCGAACTGGGTCTTGAGCACCCATTCGGTCACTTCGAGGCAGCGGTCGATGTCGTGATCGCCGTCCATCAGCACCTCCGGCTCGACGATCGGCACGATGTTCGCGTCCTGGCACAGCGCGGCGTAGCGCGCGAGCGCGTGGGTGTTGGCGCGGATGCAGGTGTAGCTCGGAATGCCCGCGCCGATGTCGATCACGCCGCGCCATTTGGCGAAGCGCGCGCCCTGCTCGTAGTACTTCGGCAGCCGGTCGGCGAGCTTGTCGAGGCCGATGGTGACCAGTTCGCCCGGGCAGTTCGGCAGCGGCTTGGTGCCCTCGTCGACCTTGATGCCGGGCAGCGAGCCCGACCTCTTGATGATCTCGACCAGCGGCGTGCCGTCCTTTGCCTTCTGCCAGATGGTCTCGTCGTAGAGGATGACGCCGGCGATGTGGTTCTTCATCGCTTCGGCCGAGCGGAACAGCATCTCTCGATAATCGCGACGATTGTCCTCGGTCGATTCTACGCCGATGGCGTCGAACCGCTTCTTGATCGTGCCGCTCGACTCGTCGGCTGCAAGGATGCCCTTGCCCGGCGCGGTCATCGCCACCGCCACCTTGTTCAATTCCGCGAGATTCATCGCCATCTCCCTATCGCTTGTCGGATGACCCTTGGGGTCATTTTATCCTCAACACCTCGACGCCAGGCAAGGGCTTGCCTTCCATCCATTCCAGGAACGCACCGCCCGCCGTGGAAACGTAGGTGAACCGATCCGAAACGCCCGCAGCATTGAGCGCCGCCACGGTGTCGCCACCGCCCGCGACCGAGACCAGCTTGCCGGCCGCGGTCAGCTCGGCTGCGGCCTCTGCGACCGTAACGGTGCCGGTGTCGAACGGTTCCATCTCGAACGCGCCGAACGGACCGTTCCAGACCAGCGTCTTGGTCCGCGCCAGCACCGAGACTGCATGCTCGATGCTGCGTGGGCCGATGTCCAGGATCATGTCGTCGCTGCCCACGCTGTCCACCGCCACCACGCGTGACGGTGCATGGGCCTCGAATTTCTGCGCCACGACGGCGTCGACCGGCAGCACGATCTCGCAACCCGCGGCCTTGGCCCTGGTCAGGATTTCGCGCGCTGTGCCAGCGAGCGCAGCCTCCGCCAGCGATTTGCCGACCGGCTTGCCCAGCGCCAGCAGGAAGGTGTTGGCCATGCCGCCGCCGATCATCAGCACGTTGACCTTCGTGACCATGTGGCCGAGCAGATCGAGCTTGGTCGAGACCTTGGCGCCGCCGACGATCGCCGCGATCGGCCGCTCCGGCGCTTCGAGCGCCTGCGCCAGTGCCTCCAGCTCGGCCTGCATGGTGCGGCCGGCATAGGCGGGCAGCACGTGGCCCAGTCCCTCGGTCGAAGCGTGCGCGCGGTGGGCGGCGGAGAAGGCGTCGTTGACCCAGATGTCGCCGAGCTTGGCGAGCGCTTCGACGAACGCCGGATCGTTGTTCTCCTCGCCCTTGTGGAAGCGGGTGTTCTCCAGACAGAGAATTTCGCCAGGCTGCATCGCGGCGACCGCGGCCTCGGCAGCCGGGCCAATGCAATCGTCCGCGAAGTCGACCTTGCTTCCGACCACCCGCGCCACCTCGACGGCGACCGGCTGCAGCGAGTCCTTGGGATCGGGCCCTTTCGGCCGGCCGAAGTGAGCGAGCAGGACCACCTTGCCGCCCTTTTGGGCGATTTCGCTGATGGTCGGCGCAACGCGCGCGATGCGGGTGGCATCGGCGACCCTGCCGTTCTCCATCGGCACGTTGAGGTCGACGCGCAGCAGGACGCGCTTATTCTTGACGTCGACGTCGTCGAGGGTGCGGAAGTTTGCCAAGCAGTTTCAAATCAGCTTGCCCATCGCCACGGCGGTGTCGGCCATGCGGTTGGAGAAGCCCCATTCGTTGTCGTACCAGGACATCACCCGCACGAAGGTGCCGTCCATGACCTTGGTCTGGTCCATGTGGAACACCGAGCTGTGCGGGTCATGGTTGAAGTCGCCGGAGACGTTCGGCTGGTCGGTGAAGCCGAGGATACCCTTGAGCTGCTGCTCGGCGGCGCGGCGGATCGCGCCGTTGATCTCGTCCTTGGACGTCGCCTTCTTCGCCACGAACTTGAAATCGACCACCGAGACGTTCGGCGTCGGCACGCGGATCGCGACGCCGTCGAGCTTGCCGTTGAGTTCCGGTAGAACTAGGCCGACGGCCTTGGCGGCGCCGGTCGAGGTCGGAATCATGTTCAGCGCCGCGGCGCGCGCGCGATAGAGGTCCTTGTGCATGGTGTCGAGCGTCGGCTGATCGCCGGTGTAGGAATGGATCGTCGTCATGAAGCCCTTGTCGATGCCGACCGCGTCGTTCAGCACCTTGGCGACCGGCGCCAGGCAATTGGTGGTGCACGAGGCGTTGGAGACGACCCTGTGATCCTTGGTCAGCTTGTCGTGGTTGACGCCATAGACCACCGTGAGGTCGACGCCGTCGGCGGGCGCGGACACCAGCACGCGCTTGGCGCCGGCGGTGAGATGCAGCGACGCCTTGTCCATCGACGTGAAGATACCGGTGCACTCCAGCGCGATATCGACGCCGAGGTCCTTCCACGGCAGCTTCGCCGGATCGCGCTCGGCGCTGACCTTGATCGCGCCGTTGCCGACGCTGATCGTGTCGCCCTTGACCGTCACCGTGCCGGGGAAGCGGCCGTGCACCGAGTCGAAGCGGAGCAGATGCGCGTTGGTTTCGACCGGGCCGAGATCGTTGATGCCGACGACCTCAATGTCCGTACGTCCGGACTCGGCGATGGCGCGGAGGATATTCCGGCCGATGCGGCCAAATCCGTTGATCGAAACCCGAACAGACATGTCACCCGGCTCCTTCCGATTTCGTCATGCCCGGGCTTGACCCGGGCATCCATCTTCGTCGTTTGAAGCGGAAGATGGATCGCCGGGTCAAGCCCGGCGATGACAACCTAACGAAGCTTTCGCATCGCAGCCTCCGCAACCGCGTCCGCGGTGATGCCGAAGTGCTTGTACAGCTCCTTATATGGGGCGGACGCGCCAAACGTCGACATGCCGACGAACATGCCGTCGCTGCCGATGATGGCGTCCCAGCCCTGGCGGATGGCGGCTTCGACCGCGACCTTGACCGGAGCATCGCCGATGACCGCGCGGCGGGCCTCCTCGGAGGCGGCGAACAGCAGCTCGAAGCAGGGCACCGACACCACGCGGGCGGCGACGCCCTTGGCCTGGAGCAGCTTCTGCGCCTCGACGGCGAGCGAAACCTCCGAGCCGGTGGCGAAGATCGACACTTGGGCCTGGCCCTGCGCCGGTGAAATCTCGTAGGCGCCGGCGGCGCAGCGGTTCTGCTGGTCGAGCGTGCGGCGCAGTTGCGGCAGGCTCTGCCGCGTCAGCGCCAGGATGCTCGGGGTCTCGCGCGCTTCAAGCGCAAGCTGCCAGCACTCGACGGTCTCGACCGCATCGCAGGGCCGGAACACGTGGAGGTTGGGGATGGCGCGCAAGCTGGCAAGATGCTCGACCGGCTGGTGCGTCGGGCCGTCCTCGCCGAGACCGATGGAGTCATGCGTCATCACATGGATGACACGCTCGCCCATCAGCGCCGCGAGCCGGATCGCCGGCCGGCAATAGTCGGCGAACACCAGGAACGTGCCGGAGTAGGGGATGATGCCGCGATGCAGCGTCATGCCGTTCATGGCGGAGGCCATGGCGTGCTCGCGGATGCCGTAGTGGATGAAGCGGCCGGAATAATCGGCGGCGCTCATCGCCTTCATCGATTTGGTGCGCGTGTTGTTCGAGCCGGTCAGGTCGGCCGAGCCGCCGATCATCTCCGGCACCGCGGGAATCAGCATGTCGAGCGCGAGCTCAGAAGCAATGCGGGTCGCAATCTCCTTCGGCTCCTTCGCCAGCGACTCTTTCACCGCGCGGACCGCTGCGTTCAGTGTGCCTGGCAGATCGCCGCGCATGCGCCGCTCGAAGTCGGCGCGCTTGTCGGATGCGAGCCCGGCGAGCCGTTTGTCCCATTCCTTGCGCGCGGATTTCGAACGCTGGCCGGCGGCGCGCCATGAGGTGAGCACATCGGCGGGGATCTGGAACGCCGGCTCGCTCCACTGCAATGTCTTGCGCGCGCCTGCGATCTCCTCGGCGCCGAGCGGCGAGCCGTGCGAGGACGACTTGCCGGCCTTGGTCGGCGCGCCGTAGCCGATGGTGGTCTTGCAGGCGATCATGGTCGGCCGGTCGGAAGACTTGGCCTGCTCGATCGCGCTGGCGATCGCTTCCGGGTCGTGGCCGTCGACGCGCGATGCATTCCAGCCGGCGGATTCAAAGCGCTTCACCTGATCGACCGAGTCGGCGAGCGACAGCGGGCCGTCGATCGAGATGCCGTTGTCGTCGAACAGCACGATCAGCCTGCTGAGCTTGAGGTGCCCGGCGAGCGCGATCGCCTCCTGGCTGATGCCCTCCATCAGGTCGCCGTCGGACGCGATGACGAAGGTCGAATGATCGACGACCTCCTTGCCGAACTCCGCCGCCAGATGCCGCTCGGCGATCGCCATGCCGACCGCGTTCGCCAGCCCCTGGCCGAGCGGACCGGTCGTGGTCTCGACGCCCGGGGTGATGAAATTCTCGGGATGACCCGGCGTCAGCGAGCCGATCTGGCGAAAACGCTTGAGCTGTTCGAGCGTCATGCTCTCGGAGCCGAGCAGATGCAGCAGCGCGTAAATCAGCATCGAGCCGTGGCCGGCCGATAGCACGAAGCGGTCGCGGTCGGGCCATGTCGGATCGGCCGGATCGAATTTCAGGAATTGCGTGAACAGCACGGTGGCGATGTCGGCCGCGCCCATCGGCAGGCCGGGATGACCGGATTTCGCCTGCTCGACAGCGTCCATCGCGAGCGCGCGGATCGCATTGGCCATGCGGTCATGGTGAGCGCGGGTCATGGGCATCCCATCACCGCGACGCGAGGGAGGCGCGACGGCGGCATTCGAAGATTTTGCGTTCATTTGAACCTGTCCGGATGGCCGTGGGATAGCATGCAGGGCCTTGGAGTCAATGTGACGCCGCGCGTGCGGACGAGCCATGCACAGGGCTGCGAAAACAATGGGATAACGAATCCGCATAGCGTTGACGCCCAGGTGGCGCAGCACGTAAAGTTTCTCTTCTAAACATTTGCTCGCGCACGGTATTTTGTTGCGGATCGGAGCGCATGGCAGACCAGGGCACAATCGAGGCTGCGACCAGGCGTTTGGCGCTCGCGCTCGACGCGCTTGATGCCGCGCTGGAGCGCCGGATGGACGGCGACCGCGGCGAGGCGAGGCTGGCCGAGCAGCTCCACGCGCTCGGCGCCGATCGCTCGAAGCTCGCGTCGGAGCTCGACACCCAGGCTGCCCGCGCGCGCGGTCTCGAGGCGACCAACCGCGAGATCGCACGCCGGCTCGATGCGGCGATGGGCAACATCCGCTCGGTGCTCGACGTGCGGGATCGGTGAGGGCGGAAATAGGGAGGAAGCTTTGGCGCAGGTCAACGTCACCATCAACGGCCGCCAGTTCCGCATGGCCTGCGAGGACGGCCAGGAAACCCATCTGATGGGGCTCGCCAAGGAGCTCGAAGAGCGCATCCAAGGCCTGCGCGGCCAGTTCGGCGAGATCGGCGATTCGCGGCTGACGGTGATGGCGGCGCTGATGATCGCCGACGAATTCTCCGAGGCCACCAAGAAGCTGCGCCGTCTGGAGGAGGAGCTTGCTGCCTTGCAGGACGCGCGGGTGACCGCCGCCGACCGCGCCCAGGCCACGCAGACCGCCATTGCTGCGGCCTTCACCTCGGCCGCCGAGCGCATCGAAGGTATCGCCAAGAAGCTCAACCAGAGCGTCGGCGAGCCCGGCGTGGCGCTGGGGTGATGGCGGGTGGCGGTTTGGCCGATTGAGGACTACATTGGCGGTGCGGGGCTGCGGGGCGCGTCTGGAGTTAATTCCCCGGGGCCTTACGATCTCGACGGGAGCTGTCCCTGGCCTTGCCCCTGGGCTTGGTCATATGGCGCCCACCTACTTATGTAGGTTCCCGGGATCATCGCTCTGACGGCCATTGCGGCTCCGCACTCTTCTGGCCGGTGTAGGCGTGTGAAATCGGCCAATGGCGAACGTTTCAATCGAAGATTTCAAGGCCGATCTGCGCCGCGACATGCTGGCGCGGCGCGATGCGTTTCCACCGGAGGCGCGCGCGGCCGCAGTGGAAGCAGTCACCGCCCGTCCGTTCCCCTTCGAAATTCCGCCCGGCATAGTCGTCTCCGGTTATTCGCCGCTCAAAAGCGAATTCAATCCCGTTCCGCTGATGCGCAAGCTCGCTGATGCCGGCGCGCAGCTCGCGCTGCCGGTGGTGGTCGGGCGCGGCAAGCCGCTGGTGATGCGATCCTGGGGCTTTGGCCAGGAGCTCGGCAAAGGCGTCTGGGGCATTCGCGAGCCAACGCAGGACGCACCGGAGGTTTGGCCGGACATCCTCTTGGTGCCGCTGGCCGTGTTCGACCGCAAAGGCAACCGCATCGGCTACGGCGCCGGCTACTACGACATGACCATCAACCGGTTGCGGCTGCTCAAGTCCGTCATCGCCATCGGCCTCGCCTATGCGAAGCAGCAGGCAGCCATCATTCCGACCACACCGCGCGACGCACGGCTCGATCTCGTGCTAACGGAGCGCGAGGTGATCGATTGCCGCAGGCCGTGACATGAGAATTCTCTTCGTCGGCGACATCGTCGGGCGCAGCGGCCGCGCCGCGGTGCTGGAGCGGCTGCCGGGGCTCATATCCGAGTGGAAGCTCGACCTCGTCGTCATCAACGGCGAGAACGCGGCCGGCGGTTTTGGCATCACCGAGGCGATCTACCAGGACCTGCTCGACGCCGGCGCCGACGCGGTGACGCTCGGCAACCACGCCTGGGACCAGCGCGAGGCGCTGGTGTTCATCGAGCGCGCGCCGCGGCTCATTCGCCCGCTCAACTATCCGGCCGGCACGCCGGGACGCGGCGCCGCCATGATCGAAGCCAAGAACGGCGCCCGCGTGCTGGTGATCAACGCCATGGGCCGCATCTTCATGGACCCGCTCGACGATCCGTTCGCGGCGATCGAACGCGAGCTTGCGGTCTGCGCGCTGAAGTCCGCGGCCGACGCCATCGTCATCGACTTCCACTGCGAGGCGACGAGCGAGAAGCAGGCCATGGGCTATTTCGTCGATGGTCGCGCCAGCCTGGTCGTCGGCACCCACACCCACGCGCCGACCGCCGATCATCGCATCCTGCCTGCCGGCACGGCGTTCATCTCCGACGTCGGCATGACCGGCGATTTCGAGTCGGTGATCGGCATGAACCGGGACGAGCCGGTGTCGCGCTTCCTGCGGCGTATCCCGTCGTCCAAGTTCGAGCCGGCGCTTGGGCCTGCGACGCTCTGCGCCGTCGCGGTCGAGACCGACGACGCGACCGGGCTCGCCACCCGGATCGGCGCGGTGCGGCTCGGCGGCAAGCTGGAGCAGGCCAGGCCCTCGTTCTGGAATTGACTGCGCCACCCGGCGGGTCACACTGGCCTCTCAGGTCGGGGAGGCGGCAATGGTCACCAACACAATTTGCAGATTGCTCGCGGCATCCGCTGCATTGGTTCTGTGCGGCGCAGCGGCCGGCGCGCAAACGCTCGATGAGCTTCACGCCAAGGCCAAGCTTGAAGGCGCGCTGGTGATCTATGCCGGCGGGCCGGTGGCGATCTACGAGCCGCTGGCGCGCGAGTTCGAGACCAAGTTTCCCGGCGTGAAGGTGTCGATCACCGGCGGCTTCAGCAACGTGCTCAACCAGCAGATCCAGCAGCAGATGAGGGATAACAAGCTGCAGGTCGACATGGGGCTGTTCCAGACCGTGCAGGACTTCGTGCGCTGGAAGGCGGACGGCAAGCTGCTGTCGTTCAAGCCGGATGGGCTCGACAAGATCGACACGGCCTTCAAGGACGCCGACGGCGCCTACACCGCGTGGTTCGTGAGCACGCTGTCCTATGCCTACAACACCCAGCAGGTGAAAACGGAGGACGTTCCGAAGACCGCGCTGGATTTCCTGAAACCGCAATTTCGCGGCAAGCTGATCGCGGTCTATCCGCACGATGACGATGCGGCGCTCTATCTGTTCCACACCATCGTGCAGAAGTATGGCTGGGACTGGATGGCGAAGTACATGGCGAACCAGCCGGCCTTCATCCAAGGCCATCTCGGCGTGGCGCGCGGCGTCGCCTCGGGTGCCCAGATCGTCACGCTGGATGCGACCACCTCGACGGTGCTCGGCCAGAAGCGCGCCAATCAGCCGATCGAGTTCGCGTTTTCGGAGGCCGATGCCACGCCGCTGTTCACCTCGACCGCGAGCATCTTCAAGGATGCGCCGCATCCGAACGCGGCCAAGCTCTACCTGAACTGGCTGCTGCAACCGGAGCAGCAGCGCCGCAACGGGGCGTTCTCGCCGCGCAGCGACGTGCCGCCGCCCGGCGGGCTCAAGCCGCTATTGTCCTACAACGTGGCCAACGCCTACCGCGACTTCGTCACCAGCGACGCCCTGATCGCCGACCTGCGCAAGCGGTTCGAGGCCTACACCGGGCCGATCCGCAACGTCGGCGGCGTTCGTTGACCGCGCAAAAGCGCATTACTATAACGCGGGCGCGATCGAGCGAGACGACCTGATCGAGATGACATTATCGAGAAGACATGGCCGGACATTCCCAATTCAAGAACATCATGCACCGCAAGGGGCTCCAGGATAAGGTGCGCTCCAAGCTGTTCAGCAAGCTGACGCGCGAAATCACCACCGCCGCCAAATTGGGCCTGCCCGATCCGGAGATGAACGCGCGGCTGCGCGCCGCGATTATCGCCGCCCGCGTCGAGAACGTGCCGAAGGACGTGATCGAACGCGCGATCAAGAAATCGCAGGGCAGCGACGCCGAGAGCTACGACGAAATCCGCTACGAGGGTTACGGGCCGGGCGGCGTCGCGGTGATCGTCGAGGCGATGACCGACAACCGCAACCGCACCGCAGGCGAGGTGCGCGCCGCCTTCACTAAGAGCGGCGGTAACCTGGCCGAGACCGGCGCGGTGTCGTTCATGTTCAACCACGTCGGGCTGATCGAGTTCGACGCCAAGGTCGCGAGCGCCGAGCAGATGTTGGATGCGGCGATCGAGGCCGGCGCCGACGATGTCGTCTCCGACGAGAACGGTCACGAAATTTACACCGCGCACGACACGCTGCGCGAGGTGGCGAAGGCGCTGGAGGCGAAATTCGGCGAGCCGAGAAAGGCCGCGTTCGTCTGGAAGCCGCAGAACACCGTGCCGCTGGGCGACGAGCAGGGCGAGAAATTGTTTCGTTTGCTCGAGACGCTGAACGAGCACGACGACATACAGAACGTGTTCGCCAATTTCGAAGTCTCGGATGCACTCGTCGCCAAGATGAGCGTGTGAGCGTTATGGCCTGAGCTGGTCGAACACCGGCAGGCTCAGCAGCGCCGCCACCGCGATGATGCCATAGGCGACGCGGCGATAGAGCTGATCCGAAGTGCCGCGAAAAAACCGTGCGCCGATGCCGATGCCGGTCAGATAGAACACACCCAGGATCAGCGCCAGCGCGATCGCGTCGGCGGCAAATAGCCCCTGCACGAAGTACGACACCACGATCACGGCGCCGCACAGCATGAAGAACACCATCAGGTTGGCGCGCATGGTGGCTGCGGTGTTGCCGCGGCTGAGCCAATAGATGATCACCGCAGGACCGGCGATCTGCACCGCGCCGGCGCCGAAGCCCGCGAATAGGCCGATGCCGATGGTGATCGGCAGCCGCGGCTCGCCGCGATAGCGCCAGCCCGAGACCAGCACCGCCAGCAGGCCGAGCACCAGGATCGCCATGCCCCAGCGCAGCACGATCGGGTCGAGCACCACCAGCGCCATGGTGCCGAGCGGCACCGCGACCGCCATGGCGGCCGAGATCGGCAGCACCTCCCGCCAATTGCAGCGTTTCAACTCGCGCACGGTGAACGGCGCGCTGCTGAAGAAATCGATCAGCAGCAGAGTGACCGCGGCAATCCGCGGATCGTAGATCGCAGCCACCAGCGGCATGTAGATCAGCGCGCCGCCGAAGCCGGAGAAGCCGCGCACCAGCCCCGACAGCCCGGCGACCGCTGCCGCGAGCAGCCACTTCCGGTCGGCGAGCAGGACGGCGAAGGTCGACGCATCGGGGAGGTCGATCATGGCGGTATCGTCTAACAGCCAAACGCGGCCGGGGCGATGCATCACGGCGCGGGACGGCCATGCAGGCGGTCCTAGAGTTTGACCCTTAGCGGCGCTATCAACGGATCACGATGGGCCTTCCGATTCGCATCCTCGGCATCGATCCGGGCCTCCGCCGCACCGGCTGGGGCCTGATCGACGTCGACGGCAACCGGCTGATCTTCGTCGCCTGCGGTTCGGTCGCGACCGCCGACAAGGCCGGGCTCGCCGACCGGCTGGTGCAGATTCACGACGGGCTGGTGCAGGTGATCGAGCGGTTCGCCCCGGCCGAGGCCGCGGTCGAGAACACCTTCGTCAACACCAACGCCAGCGCCACGCTCAAGCTCGGCCAGGCGCGCGGGGTCGCGCTGCTGATTCCCGCACGCGCGGGCATCGCGGTGTCTGAATACGCGCCCAACCTGGTGAAGAAGACCATCGTCGGCGCCGGCCGCGCCGACAAGAAACAGATCCGCGTGATGATCGGCGTGCTGCTGCCGAAGGCTGATCCGGCGAGCGAGGACGCGGCCGACGCGCTCGCCATCGCCATCTGCCATGCGCATCACCGGCAGAGCGCGGCGTTGCGCGCGCGGGTGCAGGAGGCGGGGTGACGAACGCGAATTTCAGAATTGGTAGAGATCGGCGTCGACGTCGGGTCGGCCGGTCAGCGCGCCGCTGATGATGTCGGCGGCGATGCGCGAATAGGTGGTGCCGTTGCCGCCGTAGCCGAGTGCGACCCAGCAGTTCGGCAGGCCCGGAATCCGGTCGATGATCGGCAGGCCGGTGTCGGTCGACCCGAACGATCCGGTCCAGGCAAATGCAACCGTCGTGTCGATGCCGGGAAACAGCCGGCCAAGCTTGCGCTGCAGCGTCCTGGTCTTGCGCGGCAGCAGCGCGTCGCGCTCGGCCTCGTCGGAGAACTCCTCGTCTTCGCCGCCGCAGATGACGCGGCCGTCCGAGGTGGTGCGCAGGTAGAGATAGGGATCGGACGCCTCCCAGATCATGCACTGCTCCGGCCACAGCCGGCGTGGCTGTGCGACGGTCGTGATCGCCCAGGTCGAGATGATCTGGTGGCCGTCGCGCGGCACGCGATCGGGCAATTCGTAGCCGGTGGCGAAGACGAGATGGCGGCAATGGATGCGCCGGCCGTTGCCCGCCGTGGCGGTCACGCCCGATCGCTTGGCATCGAGGTCGACAATCGTTGCCGGGGCAAAGATCTTGACCTTGTTGGCGACGGCGGCCTGCAGCAAGGCGAGCGTGGTCTTGCGCGGGTCGATCGCGAGATTGCCGTATCCCATGATGGCGGCGTCGCGTTTGATGCCAAAGCGCTTCCGCAGCGCCTTGCGATCGAGATACCGGCTGGCGAAGCCGGCGGCGCGTCGTGCGTCGTGCTCGCGCTCGAGTTCGCCAGCATCGAGCAGATCGCCGGCGAGATAGATGTTGTCGCGGCGCGCCACCTCAGGGACGCCAAGCTCGCCGAGCCGTGCCGCGATCGCATCGACCGCGAGCCGCGAGCGCCGCCAGGCGCGCGTCGCATCCCGCTTGCCGATCTTGCGCGCAAGCTTGATCAGCGGCGTATCGATCTCGTATTGCACCAGCGCGGTGCTGGCGGTGGTCGAGCCCTTCGCCGGCCCGCGCTTGTCGACCACGGCGACGCGCAGCCCGGTGCCGGCCAGGGCGTCGGCCATCATAGCGCCGGTAATGCCCGCGCCGACCACCAGGACGTCGGTCTCGATGTCCTTCTTAAGCGGCCCGTGCGGGACCGCGAGGCGCGCTGTTGCTCCCAGATCGAGCGGCCGGTTCGCAAATCCCTGGTTTTCGTAACCACAATCACTCACTTTCAAATCGACCGCTCAACAGGCTCCGGGCATAACGCTTTGCCTGGGAATTCGATCCGTACCGCCCTGATGAGGGCTCCGACTCGTGGTAACAAGCCCGCATGATAGGCAAGCTGAAGGGCGTCATCGATAGCTACGGCGAGGATTTCATCGTCCTTGACGTGCAGGGCGTCGGCTATCTGGTGCACTGCTCGGCGCGCACCCTGCAGGCGCTGCCGGCTGCGGGCGAGGCCGCGACGCTGTCGATCGAAACCCATGTGCGCGAGGACCAGATCAGGCTGTTCGGCTTCCTCAGCGACGCCGAGCGCGAATGGTTCCGGCTGTTGCAGACCGTGCAGGGCGTCGGCGCCAAGGTCGCGCTCTCGGTGCTCGGCACGTTCAAGCTGGGCGATCTCGCCTCGGCCATCGCCATGGCCGACAAGGTGTCGATCAAGCGCGCCCCCGGCGTCGGGCCCAAGGTCGCCGAGCGCATCGTCATCGAACTGAAGGACAAGGCGCCGGCCTATTCCGATCTCGATCCGGCAGCGATCCGGCTGTCCGGCGCGCTGGAGGACAAGCGGGCGCCGCGTCCGGTGCTCGACGCGGTCTCGGCACTGATCAATCTCGGCTATGGTCAGCCGCAGGCCGCCGCCGCCATCTCCGCCGCGAGCCGAAGCGCCGGCGAGGGCGCGGAGACGGCGCAACTGATCCGCTTGGGGCTGAAGGAGCTTTCCAAGTGACGGCGTTGAGTGATGCCGATCGCGAATTGATCGAAGCCGCGTCCGAGGCGATCCGCCGGCGCTACCGCTATGACTGGCAGGAGGTCGGCGCGGCTTTGCGGACGCGCTCCGGCAAGGTTTTCACGGGGGTCAGCCTCGACGCCTACCTCGGCCGCATGGCGGTCTGCGCGGAGGCGGTCGCGTTGGGACAGGCCATCACCGTTGCCGGCGAGTTCGGTATCGAAATGGTGGTCGCGGTGCGGCATCCGCCACCCGAGGAAAAAGATCGGCCTATCGTGGTGGTGTCGCCCTGCGGCGCTTGCCGGGAGTTGATCTGGGACTACGATCGGAACGCGTACGTCATCGTGCCGGGAGATAACAGTCCCGAGGTGGTGCGGATCAGCGACTTGCTTCCGAACAAGTACAGCCGCGAACGAGGAAATTGATCGTTGACCAGCACACCCCGCCGCCTCGTCACTGCCGAGCGCCGCGACGACGACGCGACCGAGACGTCGCTGCGGCCGCAGAAGCTCGCCGAGTTCATCGGCCAGCAGCAGGCGCGCGCCAACCTCAGCGTGTTTATCGAGGCCGCGCGCTCGCGCAACGAGGCGCTCGACCACGTGCTGTTCGTGGGACCGCCTGGACTCGGCAAGACCACGCTGGCGCAGATCGTCGCGCGCGAGCTCGGCGTCAACTTCCGCGCCACCTCCGGCCCGGTGATCGCCAAGGCCGGCGATCTCGCGGCGCTGCTCACCAATCTGGATGATCGCGACGTGCTGTTCATCGACGAGATCCACCGGCTCAATCCGGCGGTCGAGGAAATCCTCTATCCGGCGATGGAGGCCTTCCAGCTCGACCTGATCATCGGCGAGGGGCCGGCGGCGCGCTCGGTGAAGATCGACCTGTCGAAGTTCACCCTGGTCGGTGCGACCACGCGCGCGGGCCTGCTCACCAATCCGCTGCGCGACCGCTTCGGCCTTCCGGTGCGGCTCAATTTCTATTCCGAGGCCGAGCTTGAGGACATCGTCAACCGTGGCGCGCGCGTGCTCGGCATCGGCATGACGGCGGACGGCGCGAACGAGATCGCGCGGCGCTCGCGCGGCACCCCGCGCATCGCCGGGCGTCTGTTGCGCCGGGTGCGCGACTTCGCCCATGCCGACGGCGCCGACAAGATCGACCGCAGGCTTGCCGACAAGGCGCTGCTGCAGCTCGAGGTGGACGCCGCCGGCCTCGACGCCATGGACCGGCGCTATCTCGCCACCATCGCCGAGCACTACGCCGGCGGTCCGGTCGGGGTGGAGACGCTCGCCGCTGCGCTATCGGAGCCGCGCGACGCGATCGAGGAAATCATCGAACCGTTCCTGATCCAGAAGGGCTTCCTGCAGCGCACGCCGCGCGGCCGGTTGATCACCTCGCATGCGTTCAAGCACCTCGGGCTTGCGGAGCCGGCGCGCGATGCGTCGCAGTTCGGGTTGTTCGCGCAGGACGAGGATTAGATTGCGAAAAAAATTCCGCGCGCCAATGACTGACGCGCGGCCGATTAGCGACTATATTGTATGACGCAAGCCAGGATAGCGCTGATGACTACAACTGAAAAAGCCGTGGCCGCACTCGATCTCCTGCCAGAGGAGCTTCGAGAATCCGCCGTAGCTTATCTGGTGGAGCAGGCGGAAAAATATCGTCTGCTTAAAGCTGAAATTGACAAAGGCCTGGATGACGTGAGGGCTGGACGCGTTGATGAATGGGACTTTGCAGATTTTTTGCGACGGGCGCGAGCGGCGCGTTCTTCGTGAGCGGCTGAATGATCGTATTCATCGCAGCCGAAGCCGGAGCTGATTTGCTTCAAATCGATTCCTATATTGCAGAACGCAATCCCGCCGCGGCCGATTCTCTCGCTGAAGCGATCAACAAAAAGTTCGAAAATCTCCTGCATTTCCCGTTTATCGGACGCGACCGCTCCGATTTAAGTCCCGGCCTTCGAAGCATCGTTGCTGACCATTATGTGATCTTCTACATGGTCGAAGTAAATCGGCTGACGGTTGTGCGTGTGTTCGATGGTCGCCGAGACATCGACGCGGAATTCTTGCGATGAATTCCCTCGACGGCGAAATTGCGAACGGCCGGCACGTCCAGCCGGTACGGGTCTACTACGAGGACACCGACTTCTCCGGCATCGTCTATCACGCCAGCTACCTGCGCTTCATGGAGCGCGGCCGCACCAACTACCTGCGCCTGATCGGCGCCGATCACCGCGCGCTGTTCGAGCAGACCGAGCAGGAGGCGCCCGGATTTTCCTTCGTGGTGCGCTCGATGACGATCGACTTTCGCAAGCCCGCGCGCATGGATGACGTGCTTACGATCGTCACCGAACCGGCGGAGGTGAAGGACGCGTCGGTGATGCTCGCCCAGCGCGTGACGCGCGACAGCGAGACCCTGGTCGAGGCGCAAGTCCAGGTGGCCTTCGTCTCCGGCGGCCGGGCGCGGCCGATCCCCAAGCCGCTGCGCATCGCCATGCAGGCGGATCGGGACCGGGCCGGGGAACGCTGAGCCGCGTCGGACCGCCGCAGGTTGACGCAGGCAATCGGCGCCCCGGTAACGCTTCATTAACCCAAATCGCGCTGGCTAGGGCGGACTGATCGGTTCGATGCCCGAGTTTGGCCAAGTTTCGCGGGGAATCCGTTCGTCAGCCGGTGGTGGACGGCGGCTTGTCTTCGCGAAAGATCGGGTTGGCGGCGCAACGCTGAAAGCTGCGCCGCACATTCGCATTGGTCCGGCGAAACGCACCGCCCCGGTCCCGACTGATGCCCGGAGGGACGTGAGCCTCATGAATCCTGGTGACGTGGCGCAGTCGGTGCTGCCGATCGCCTCTGCCGACCTCTCGCTGCTGGCCTTGTTCTGGCAGGCGCACTGGGTCGTGAAGGCGGTGATGATCGGGCTCATGGTCAGCTCGGTCTGGGTGTGGGCGATCGCCGTCGACAAGTTCATGCTGTACGCGCGCACCCGCAAGGCGATGGACCGCTTCGAGCAGGCGTTCTGGTCCGGACAGTCGCTGGAGGAGCTCTACCGGTCGCTGTCGGCGCGCCCGGCCCATTCGATGGCCGCGCTGTTCGTCGCCGCGATGCGCGAGTGGAAGCGCAGTTTCGAAAGCCAGACCAAGTCGTTCGCCGGCCTCCAGACCCGGATCGAGAAGGTCATGGATGTCACCATCGCGCGCGAGATCGAGCGCCTGGAGCGGCGGCTGCTGGTCCTGGCGACGGTCGGCTCGGCGGGACCCTTCGTCGGCCTGTTCGGCACGGTCTGGGGCATCATGAACAGCTTCCAGTCGATCGCGGCCTCGAAGAACACCTCACTCGCGGTGGTTGCACCGGGCATCGCCGAGGCACTGTTTGCGACCGCAATCGGCCTTGTGGCCGCCATACCGGCGACCATTTTCTATAACAAGTTCATCGCCGAGGTGAACAAGCAGGCCCAGCGCCTGGAGGGGTTCGCAGACGAGTTCTCCGCGATCCTGTCGCGGCAGATCGACGAGCGCTCGTAGCGGGTTCGGGGGAAGCGGCCATGGCAATCAGCGGCGGCGCGCATTCCGGGGTGTTTGGCAAACGGCGGCACCGGCGCAACCCGGTGATGTCGGAGATCAACGTCACGCCGATGGTCGACGTGATGCTGGTGCTGCTGATCATCTTCATGGTCTCGGCCCCGCTGCTCACGGTTGGGGTGCCGATCGACCTGCCGCAGACCCAGGCCACCAGCCTCGACCAGGACAAGGAGCCGCTGGCGCTTTCCGTCAACACCAAGGGCCAGATTTTCCTGCAGAACTCCGAGATCAAGCTCGAGGAGCTGGTGCCCAAGCTCAAGGCCATCACTGAGGCGCGCGGCGGCAATGACGAGCGCATCTACCTGCGCGGCGACCGCACCGTGGACTACGGCACTGTCATGAAAGTCATGGGGAGACTGTCGGCGGCGGGCTTCCGCCGGGTTGCGCTGGTGACCGAAGTGGAGCAAGGCTCTTGAAGCTGAAGCGTCCTGAGATGAAAACCGGGCTGACCATATCGGCCATCGGGCACGCCGGCCTCCTGCTGTGGGGCCTGGTGTCGTTCTCGGCGCGTCCGCTCGAAGCCGCTCAGACCGACTCGCTCCCGGTCGACATCATCTCGTCGAAGCAGTTCTCGGAGCTCACGAAGGGCGTGAAGAACGCGCCCAAGGCCGACGAGACTCCGAAGCCGCTGGTCGAAAAGATCGACACCCCCAAACCGGTCGCCGACTCCACCGCCAAGCCCGCGGACAAGCCGGAGATCAAGACCTCGTCCGCCGAGCCGCCGCCGCCGCCCGAGCCGAAGCCCGCGGAGGCCAAGCCGGACAAGAAGACGCCGCCGAAGGTCGACGCCATCGCCGAAGCCCTGAAGAAGGAAGAGGCGAAGAAGCAGGCCGAAGCCAAGGCCAAGGCGGCGAAGCCGACCCCGCCGCAGCCCAAGTTCGACGCCAACCAGATCGCGGCCCTGCTCGACAAGCGCAACCCGCAGCGCACGGCCGCGGCCGGCAGCGAGCTCAACTCCACGCCCTCGCTCGGCGTGCCGACCGGCAGCGCGCCGAAGCTGTCGCAGAGCGAGCTCGACGCCAT
>CAMDEB010000042.1 GCA_945893085.1 Rhodoplanes serenus
ATAGGCGAGCAAAGCGACGCCGTCCTTACGGACGGCTATTGCCGGGCATGACGGTGCTAGAACGTCTGCCAATCGCCCGATCTCTCGAACGCGCTGGCCGCGCGATAGATCGTGCTCTCGTCCCAATGCTTGCCGACCAGCATCAGCCCTACGGGCAAGCCGTCCGCCATGCCGCACGGGATGCTGATCGCGGGATGGTGGCTGACGTTGAACGAGCAGGTGTTGCGGGTCGGCTCCCAGCTCCGCCGCGTGATCTCCTGCGGGCTCGCGCCCTTGGCCGGGATCGGCGTCGCCTTCATCGCCACGGTCGGCAGCAGCAGCAGGTCGTAAGATTGCAGCGCCGCGTCATAGGCGGCGCGCAGCCTTCGGCGCAGGTTCTGCGCCTTGGCGTAGTAGTGCCCGCCGTAGCGGTCGAGCGTGTACTTGCTCAGCAGCGTCGCGATCTTCAGCGTGTCGGCGAATTCGTCGGCGTGCTTGCGCCAGGCCATCGACGCGTTGATCAGGCTCAAGGGATAGAAGCCCTCGTGGCCGATCCCGCCGCCGTTCATCTCCAGCAGCGTGACGCAGGCGGCGTCGCCGCGGATCGCCGCCCACACCGGAAAGCCGAGGCTCAGATGCTCGGGCACCGAGACGTCGTCAATGATGGCGCCCATTGCTTCGAATCTTTTCGCCGCCGCGCGCACGGTGGCATCGACGTCGGGCTCGGAGTTGCGATGGCCGAAGCCCTGCTTCAGCACGCCGATGCGCAGGCCGTTGACGCCGAGGCCGAGCGCCGAGGTGTAGTGCGCGAGCACCACATTGCGCTGGCGCGAGTCGAGGCCGTCGCGACCGGCGAGCACCTCCAGCAGCAGCGCGTTGTCGGCCACGTTCATGGTCATCGGGCCGCAGGTGTCCAGCGTGAACTCCAGCGGGCCGATGCCGGTGTAGGGAATGAGGCCATAGGTCGGTTTCATGCCGACGATGCCGCAGTGGCTTGCCGGAATCCGGATCGAACCGGCCTGGTCGCCGCCGATCGCCATGTCGACCTCGCCCGCCGCGACCAGCGCGGCGCTGCCGGACGACGAGCCGCCGGTGGTGAAGCCGCGCTTGCGCGGATTGTGCACCGGCCCGGTCGCGCTGGTGTGGCTGCCGCCCGACACGCAATAATATTCGCACACCGCCTTGCCGGCGATCTCGCCGCCGGCGTCGAGGATGCGCTCGACGATGGTGGCGTCGATGTCCGGCACCGAGCCCTCCAGGAAGCCCGCGCCGATCATCATCGGCACGCCGGCGAGACACACATTGTCCTTGAGCGCGACGCGCTTGCCGGCGAGCTTGCCTTGCGGCGCGCCCTTGATCGCGGTTTTCCAGTACCAGGCGCCGTGTGGGTTCTCGGCCTCGGTCGGCCGGTGGCCGCGCTCGCGCGGATATTTCACCGCGGGCTTCTCGTCCGGGATAGCGTCGAGCGCGGCGTAGGCGGCGACGATCGGCGCCACGATGTCCTGCACCGAATTAAGATAGAACATGCTCGGGTTCATGCCGAGCTGTTCGGCGGCGTGACGCAGATCGGCGACGCTGGGTTTTTCGAACATGATTTCCTCCCCACGATGTTGAGGCAAGGATAGCGGCCTGGGCCGCTGTCGTCCCGGCCAAAGCAGGGAGAAACGAAATCAGCCGCGGGCGTTGCGCCGCTCGTCGGTGTCGGCCAGCACCCGCTTGTCGATCTCGCCGATGCTCCTGACGCCGCACAGCGCCATGGTGACGTCGAGCTCCTTGTGCAGGATCTCGATCGCGCGGGCGACGCCGGCCTGGCCGCTGGCGCCCAGCCCATAGATGTAGGAACGGCCGACGATGCAGGAGCGGGCGCCGAGCGCCAGCGCCCGCATGATGTCGGCGCCGGTGCGCACGCCGCTGTCGAACATCACCTCGATGTCGGAGCCGACCTCGTCCACCACCCGCGGCAGCGCCGAGATCGCCGACGGCGCGCCGTCGAGCTGGCGGCCGCCGTGGTTCGATACGCTGATCGCCGAGGCGCCGGACTTCACCGCGATCCTGGCGTCCTCGACGTCGAGGATGCCTTTGAGGATCAGCTTGCCCGGCCACTCGCTCCTGATCCAGTCGAGGTCCTTCCAGCTCAGCGACGGGTCGAACTGGCTCGCGGTCCATTGCGCCAGCGAGCCGACGTTCTCCATGCCCTGCACGGGGCCGGCGAGGTTGCCGAAGGTCTTGCGCTTGCCCTTGAGGATCGACAGCGCCCAGGCCGGCTTGGTCATGATGTCGATGACGTTTCTGATCTTGATGTCCGGCGGCACGGTCAGCCCGTTGCGCACGTCGCAGTGGCGCTGGCCGAGAATCTGCAGATCGACCGTCAGCATCAGCGCGCTGCACCTTGCCGCCGCCGCGCGCTGGATCAGCTCGCGCATGAAGCCGCGGTCGCGCATCACGTAGAGCTGGAACCAGAACGGCTTGTCGACCGCTTCGGCCACGTCCTCGATCGAATTGATCGACATGGTCGAGAGCGTGTAGGGGATGCCCGCGGCCTGCGCGGCGCGGCAGGCCAGGATCTCGCCGTCGCCGTGCATCATGCCGCCGAGCCCGATCGGGCCGAGCGCGAGCGGCAGCGGCGCCGGCTCGCCGAGGATGGTGGTGGCGGTGGAGCGCTTGTCGACGTCGATCAGAACGCGCTGGCGCAGCTTGATGCGCTCCATGTCCGAGCGGTTGGCGCGCAGGGTTTCCTGCGAATAGGAGCCGGCCTCGGCGTAGTCGAAAAACATCTTCGGCACGTTGCGCCGGGCGTGTTCGCGCAGGTCCTCGATGCTGGGAAAAGCTTTCATTCCGATGCTCGCTGATCGCTCTATGCCTCCCGATTAGCATGTTTGACGGGTGGAACGCGATGAGGGGGTCGGGCGTTGCCTGGGGACACTCATTTTGGAAGGAGATCGGCATGGGAGCCCCAGCAACCAAGAAGCGCGGCGGCGATCCGGACGTGAAGCACACGCCGCAGCACGAGAAGCCCAAGGACATCCTGGAGCGGAAGCTCGAGGAAGGGCTGGAGGAGACGATGGCCGGCTCGGATCCGGTGAGCGTCACCCAGCCCGCCCCCAGCAAGGTGGACAAGCGCCAGACCGACAAGGAACGCTCCAAGTGACGACGATTTGAAGGGATTTGCAAAAAGCCGGCCGTTTGGCCGGCTTTTTACGTTGTTGCCCTTCGGTCGGTAAGGATTTAATAAGATTACTCTCCGCGTTCGGGCGGGGCAAAGATCACACAAACCTTTTTCAAATTTGTCGGGCTTAGGCTCGCTCGCTAGTGCCCAGTGGAATGCCCATCGGCGCACCGGCTCAGTCGGGGAACGGCGTGACTCGCAAGTATTTCGGAACCGACGGCATTCGCGGGCGCGCGAACGGCACGATCACGCCGGAGCTGGCGCTCAAGGTCGGCCAAGCTGCGGGGCTTGTGTTCCGCAACGGCGAGCACCGCCACCGCGTGCTGATCGGCAAGGACACCAGGCTTTCCGGTTACATGATCGAGACCGCGCTGGTCGCGGGCTTCACCTCGGTCGGCATGGACGTCCTGCTGACCGGCCCGATGCCAACGCCTGCGGTCGCCATGCTGACGCGCTCGATGCGCGCCGATCTCGGCGTAATGATCTCGGCCTCGCACAACCCTTACGACGACAACGGCATCAAGCTGTTCGGTCCCGACGGCTACAAGCTCTCCGACGAGATCGAAAAGCAGATCGAGACGCTGATCGACAGCGACGTGTCGAAGCAGCTCGCGAAATCGCCCGCGCTCGGCCGCGCCAAGCGCATCGACGGCGTGCAGGATCGCTACATCGAATTCGCCAAGCGCACCCTGGCGCGCAATCTGTCGCTGGACGGCATGCGCATCGCGGTCGATTGCGCCAACGGCGCCGGCTACAGCGTCGCCCCCGCCGCGCTCTGGGAGCTCGGCGCCGAGGTGGTGGCGATCGGTGTCGAGCCTGACGGCTTCAACATCAACAACGAATGCGGCTCGACCGCGCCCGATGCGCTCAGCCGCAAGGTGCGCGAGGTGCGCGCCGATATCGGCATCGCGCTCGACGGCGACGCCGACCGGGTCGTCATCATCGACGAGCTCGGCCACATCGTCGACGGCGATCAGCTTCTGGCGGTGATCGCCGCGGCCTGGCAGCAGGACGGCCAGCTCGCCAAGTCCGGCGTGGTCGCGACCGTGATGTCGAATTTAGGATTGGAGCGCTACCTCGATACGCTCGGCCTGAAGCTTGCTCGCACCGCGGTCGGCGATCGCTATGTGCTCGAGCACATGCGTGAGCATGGCTACAACCTCGGCGGCGAGGCTTCGGGCCATATCATCCTGTCGGACTACGCCACCGCCGGCGACGGGCTGGTGGCGGCGCTGCAGGTGCTGGCGGTGGTCAAGAAGATGGGCCGCCCGGTGTCCGAGGTCTGTCACCGGTTTCAGCCGTTGCCGCAGGTGTTGCGCAACGTGCGCTACAAGACCGGCAAGCCGCTCGAGGACGCCAAGGTGCGGCTCGCCATCAAGAACGCCGAACAGCGGTTGATCGGCCAGGGCCGCCTGGTGATCCGCCCGTCCGGCACCGAGCCGGTGATCCGGGTGATGGGCGAGGGCGACGACAAATCGCTGGTGCAGGACGTGGTCGACGGCATCGTCGAGGCGCTGACCGACGTTGCCGCCTGATAGCACTGCAACAAGCCAACGATCTCAAGGCTTTTACAGATTAGATAACGTACAAGAAGCGCACTTTTTCTTTACGCGTTTAAGCTTCGGCACGCGCTGGATGCCAGCGCGAAAGTGCAGCGGCGCGAAGCGCCGCTTTGGCCTCAAGAGTGAAAGAGAAATTAACGCACGCGATGCGGACAGCATCGGCGTGGTCGAAAACGGCGGTTGGCGCGCGGCAAGCATTAACAATCACGGTTAAGAAGTAAGGTTAATCTCCGTTTAAACATTCACTGCCATCCTCCCCTCGAGTGTTGACCAACGTGGGGTCGCGACGCGCGCGACTCTTGCGACGGAGAGGGTGATGTCATGGTAAGCGTGAAAGTCGTGGCGTTAGCGGGAGTCGTGTCGTTCGCGACGGCTGCAGGTGCGGCGGACATGCCGCCCCCATACCACCACATTCCAATGCCGCCGATCGAAGAATACGCCGCCGCTTGGTATCTGCGCGGCGACATCGGCATGACCAATCAGCGGTTCAAGGGGCTGGACTACATTCGTTTCCCGCAGACAGCGGATCTGGAATGGCTGGACCGCGGCGGATTCGACAGCGGATGGACCTTCGGCATCGGCGTCGGCTACCAGTTTAATCATTGGCTGCGCGCCGATGTGACCGGCGAGTATCGCGGCAAGACCGCATTCCATGCGCTCGACCGCGTGCTGAGCGTTCCCCAAACAAACGAATACACCGCAAGCAAGTCCGAGTGGCTTGCCCTCGCCAACGTCTATGCCGATCTCGGCACCTGGTGGAACCTCACTCCATTCGTTGGCGCTGGCGTCGGCTTCTCGCGCAACACGATCCATCATTTCCGCGATATCAACGTCCCACAGAATGGCGTTGCCTTTGCTGAGACCGCCTCGAAGTGGAACGTCGCCTGGGCGCTGCACGCGGGCTTGGCTTACAAGGTCAACCCCAACCTGACGTTCGAATTTGCCTATCGCTACGTCAGCCTGGGCGATGCGAAGACCGGCCCCCTGACGAACTACCTCGGCGTGACCATCAACGAGCCGATGCACTTCAAGAACATCACCTCGCACGACCTGAGGCTTGGCCTGCGCTGGATGCTTGATGCCGGCCCGGCGTACCACCAGCCGATCTCGCTGCCGCCGCTGATGCGTCGCGGGTGAGCCGGATGATGCGAGGCCTTTCCGCGCTCATCGCCGCTTGGATTGCAGGCGTGGCATTTGCCGCAACCGCGCAGGCGGCCGACATGTCGCGGTCGTGGCCCGCTCCGCCGGACTTCCAGCGGCCTTCGACACCGATGACGGAGTTGATGTCCGGCTGGTATCTGCGCGGCGACATCGGCTACCGCTACAACAAGATGGGCAGCATCACCGGGTCCGATCCGGCCAATCCCGTGGTCAGCCACAAGTACGATAACACGTTCATGCTGGGTGGCGGCCTTGGCTACAAATTCCAATGGTTCCGCACCGACCTGACGCTCGACTACGGCACGCAGGCCAGGGCGCGCGGCTACGATGCCGCGGGCGCGGTGCACTACGAGGCCAAGATCGACACGTTCACCACGCTGGCGAATCTGTATTTCGATCTCGGCACCTGGGGCGGCATCACGCCCTATGTCGGCGCCGGCATCGGTGCGTCGTACCTGCGGACCTCCGACTACATCAACACGTCGCTGACGCCCTCCACGGTCGTTTCCGTCACGCCGAAATGGAGTCTCTCCTGGGCCCTGATGACCGGCATCAGCTACCAGTTCATGCCCAACCTCGTGTTCGACGTGGGCTACCGCTATCTCAAACTGGGCGATGCCGAAGCCTCCGACCGGCCGGAGAGCCCCGCCAGGACCAGGTTCCAGAACATCTCGGCCCAGGAACTCCGGCTCGGCATCCGCTACCTGTTCGACTAAAGCCCAGGCCGTCAGCCTTGACGGCGGCGCCTTCCTTCCTTATTCCCGGCCCTGGGACACCCCTCCCCACCGAGGGGCATCTATCTGGAAGGATAGGCGCGATGACAACGATGCCCGTATTGCGGCCGGCTGTGCCGCATTTTTCGTCCGGCCCCTGTGCCAAGCGCCCGGGCTGGAGCCTGCAAGCCCTCACCGACGCCGTTCTGGGACGCTCGCACCGATCGAAGATCGGCAAGGCGAAGCTCAAGCGCGCCATCGACCTGACCCGCGAAGTGTTGAACGTGCCGGCCGATTATCGGATCGGCATCGTGCCGGCGTCCGACACCGGCGCGGTCGAGATGACGCTGTGGTCGATGCTGGGCGCGCGGCCAGTCACCATGCTGGCCTGGGAATCGTTCGGCGAAGGCTGGGTCAGCGACGTTCAGAAAGAGCTGAAGCTCAAGGACGTGACCATCCTCAAGGCGCCCTACGGCGAGCTGCCCGATCTCGCCAAGGTCGATCCGGCGAGCGACGTGGTGTTCACCTGGAACGGCACCACCTCCGGCGTGCGCGTGCCGAACGCGGACTGGATCGCTGCCGACCGCAAGGGTCTGACGATCTGCGACGCCACCTCGGCGGCGTTCGCCCAACCGCTGGAATTCGCCAAGCTCGATGTCGTCACCTTCTCCTGGCAGAAGGCGCTCGGCGGCGAGGCGGCGCACGGCATGCTGATCCTGTCGCCGCGCGCGGTCGAGCGGCTGGAGAGTTACACGCCGGCCTGGCCGATCCCGAAGATTTTCCGCCTCACCAAGGGCGGCAAGATCAACGAAGACATTTTCGAGGGCGGCACCATCAACACGCCGTCGATGCTGTGCGTCGAGGACTATCTCGACACGTTGTCGTGGGCGAAGTCGGCCGGCGGGCTGAGCGGCCTGATGGCGCGCGCCGATGCCAACGCGAGGGTGATCGCCGACTGGGTGGCGCGCACGCCGTGGATCGCATTCCTGGCGAACGATCCGGCGCTGCGCTCCAACACCTCGGTGTGCCTCAAGGTCGTCGACCCGGCGGTGCTCAAGCTTCCGCCGGACGTCCAGGCGAAGTTCGTCAAGGGCATCGCCGCGGTGCTGGAGAAGGAGGGCGTCGCCTACGACATCGACGCCTACCGCGACGCGCCGTCGGGCCTGCGCATCTGGTGCGGCTCGACCGTGGAGCGCGCCGATCTCGAGGCGCTGACGCCGTGGCTCGATTGGGCCTACGCCCAGGCCAAGGACGCGCTGCCGAAGGCGGCTTGAACTCGTACATGTGCTGTCATGGCCGGGCTTGACCCGGCCATCCATCGAAGCAGATGGACCCGCGGGTCAAGCCCGCGGGTGACAATCCAAAAAACAGCAACAGCACCATTCCCGATCGGATCATTCCCATGCCCAAGGTTCTCATCTCCGATGCTCTGTCGCCCGCCGCCGGCCAGATCTTCAAGGATCGCGGCATCGAGGTCGATTTCCAGCCCAATCTCGGCAAGGACAAGGACAAGCTTGCCGAGATCATCGGCGGCTTCGACGGTCTGGCGATCCGCTCCGCCACCAAGGTGTCGGCGAAGATGCTCGAAAAGGCGGCCAACCTGAAGGTCATCGGCCGCGCCGGCATCGGCGTCGACAACGTCGACATTCCGGCCGCCACCGCCAAGGGCATCATCGTGATGAATACGCCGTTCGGCAATTCGATCACGACGGCGGAGCACGCGATCACGCTGATGCTCGCGCTGGCGCGGCAGATTCCCGAGGCCGACACCTCGACGCGCGCGGGGAAATGGGAAAAGAACAAGTTCATGGGCGTCGAGATTTTCGGCAAGACGCTCGGCGTCATCGGCTGCGGCAACATCGGCTCGATCGTCGCCGATCGCGCCATCGGGCTGAAGATGAAGGTGATCGCCTACGATCCGTTCCTTTCGCCGGAGCGCGCGATGGCGCTCGGCGTCGAGAAGGTCGAGCTCGACGAACTGTTCAAGCGCGCCGATTTCCTCACCCTGCACACCCCGCTCACCGAGAAGACCAGGAACATTATCGACGCCGCCTCGCTCAAGCAGATGAAGAAAGGCGTGCGCATCATCAACTGCGCGCGCGGCGGGCTGGTGGACGAAGCCGCGCTCTACGATGCGCTGAAATCCGGCCAGGTCGCCGGCGCGGCGTTCGACGTGTTCGTCGAGGAGCCGGCGACGCAGAATCCGCTGTTCGGACTGCCGAACGTGGTGTGCACGCCGCATCTCGGCGCCGCCACCACCGAGGCGCAGGAGAACGTGGCGCTGCAGGTCGCCGAGCAGATGTCGGACTATCTGCTGCGCGGGGCGATCTCCAATGCGGTGAACTTCCCGTCCATCACCGCCGAGGAGGCGCCCCGCCTCAAGCCGTTCATCGCGCTGGCCGAGAAGCTCGGCTCGTTCGCCGGCCAGTTGACCGACGGCCGCATCATCAAGCTGCAACTCTCCTACGAAGGCGCGGTGGCGCAGATGAACACCAAGGCGCTGACCTCGGCGGCGGTGGCCGGCATCCTGCGGCCGATGCTGGAGGACGTGAACGTGGTGTCGGCGCCGATCGTCGCCAAGGAGCGCGGCATCGTCATCGAGGAGACCACGCGCGCGGCCGAGGGCGACTACGACAGCCTGATCACCGTGACGGTGGTTAGTCCGGAGCTGACGCGCTTCGTCTCGGGCACCGTCTACGCCGACGGCCGGCCGCGCATCGTCAACATCAAGGGCATCCGCATGGATGCCGAGTTCGGCCCCTCGATGATCTACATCACCAACCTGGACAAGCCGGGCTTCATCGGCCGCTTCTCCTCGACGCTCGGCGACGCCGGCATCAACATCGCGACCTTTCACGTCGGCCGCGAGGCGCCCGGCGGCAACGCCGTGGCGCTGATCGAGATCGACGGCGAGTTGCCCGCCGAGGTGCTGGCCCAGGTGCGGGCGCTGCCGCAGGTGCAGCAGGCCAAGCCGCTGAAGTTTTGAGCGAAGTCGACGCGCAATAAGGTGTGAGTTTCCTCACATCCGTGCCCGCCGGAAGGTGCTAACGTTGGATCGCTGACGGAATCCTTCAGGGGGCGTCCGATGACGATCAGTATTGGAAGGCGGACATTTATCGTTCTCGCTGGCTCGGCCCTGGCTTGCTCCCGTTCCGCGCGCGCCCAAGTCGGAAAAACTCCACGCATCGGCGTTTTGTGGCACGCGGCCAATCCCAAAGAAGAAGAACCCTATTTCAGCGCGCTGCTGAAAGGTTTCAGCGACCTCGGCTATGTCGAGGGCCGCAACGTCAGGTTTGAGCATCGCTTTCCCAACGAAATCCCCGAACGCTTCAAGAGCATGGCGGCGGAGCTGGTTTCCCTGAATGTCGATGTCCTGGTCAGCGTCAGTGGAACGGCTTCCATTCCGGCAAAGAATGCCACCTCAACGATCCCGATCGTGTTTGTGTTCGTCAATGATCCGGTGCAAAGCAAACTGGTGAACAGTCTGGCGCGGCCCGGCGGCAACGCAACGGGCCTGACGAATTTCCAATCCGATCTCACCCAAAGGCGCTTGCAGGTTTTCAAGGAAGTCGTCCCGGGCATGTCGCGTGTTGCGCAGCTCGTCAATCCGAATGCCCCGGTCGCACGCGTCAATATCCAATCGATCCGGGAAGCTGCGACAACGCTTGGACTGACGGTTCAGACGTTCGAAGCGCGATCGCCGGCCGAACTGGAACCCGCGTTCGACGCAATGACGGCTGCCGGCGTGCAAGAGGTGACCTACGGCCCTGGCGAGCTCATCCAGTTTCAAGGTCGCGACATCATGGCGAAGCTTGCGCTCGCGCGCCGGCTGCCGCTCTGTGCGCACAACAGGGAAGTTTTTGAAGCCGGTGCGCTGATGGCCTATGGCGCTGATAACGTCGCGATCATTCGTCGGACCGCGGTCTACGTCGATAAGATATTGAAGGGCGAAAAGCCCGCCGAAATCCCCGTCGAAGGACCGACCAAGTTCGAGCTTCTGATCAGTCTTAAGACCGCCAAGGCACTCGGCATCGAGGTGCCACCGGTCATGCTCGGTCGCGCCGACGAGGTCGTCGAGTAAGCGCCGTTCCCTTGGCGCGTGGAAAGGCGGCCGGCGGTCCCGGCCAAGGACGCGCTGCCGCAGGTGCAGCGGGCCAACCCGCATCAGTTCTCGCGCCTTCAAGAGGCTTCTGGCGTCTTTCAAGCCTTTGAATTAGCGGGATGATTTTTGACCGCGGGCAGGTTGCGGCGTATCATCCAGCCGCCTTGCCTCGCGCGCGTTCATACTTTATCGGGGGTTGAGCCCCATCGGGCATCAAGCGGCCGCGGGGTCGAGCGCCGCCGGCCTGGGAAGGGTTCTTTCTGATGGCGAATGTGGTTGTGGTCGGGTCGCAATGGGGCGACGAGGGCAAGGGCAAGATCGTCGATTGGCTGTCCGAGCAGGCCGACATCGTCGTTCGCTTCCAGGGCGGCCATAACGCGGGCCACACCCTTGTCATCGACGGCGTCACCTACAAGCTGTCGCTGCTGCCCTCCGGCGTGGTGCGTCCCGGCAAGCTCTCCGTCATCGGCAACGGCGTGGTGCTCCATCCCGGCGCGCTGATCGAGGAGATCGAGCGGCTGCGGGGGCAGGGCGTCGCGGTCACGCGCGACAACCTGCGGATCGCCGAGAACGTCACCTTGATCCTGCCGCTGCACCAGCAGCTTGATGTCATCCGCGAGCGCGCATCCGGCACGGCGGCGATCGGCACCACCGGGCGCGGCATCGGCCCGGCCTACGAGGACAAGGTCGGCCGTCGCGCCATCCGGCTGATGGACCTGGCCGATCTGCAGATGCTCAATGGCAAGATCGAGCGTCTGCTCACGCACCACAACGCGCTGCGCCGCGGGCTTGGGCTGGACGAGATCGCGTCCAGGACGGTGTATGACGATCTCGCGGCGGTCGCGCCCAAGGTCCTGCCCTACATGGATTCGGTTTGGTCGCTGCTCGACGAGAAGCGCCGCGAGGGCAAGCGCATCCTGTTCGAGGGCGCGCAGGGGGCACTGCTCGACATCGATCACGGCACCTATCCCTACGTGACCTCGTCCAACACCGTTGCCGGGCAAGCGGCGACCGGCTCCGGCCTGGGGCCGAACGCGATCGGCTATGTTCTGGGCATCTGCAAGGCCTACCCCCCCCGGGTCGGCGGCGGGCCGTTCCCGACCGAGCAGATCAACGACGTCGGCAAGACGCTCGGCGAGCGCGGCCGTGAATTTGGCACCGTGACCGGACGCCCGCGGCGCTGCGGCTGGTTCGACGCCGTGCTGGTGCGCCAGACCGTCCGCACCAGCGGCATCCAGGGCATCGCCCTGACCAAGCTCGACATCCTCGACGGCTTCAGCGAGATCAAGGTCTGCGTCGGCTACCGCCTCGACGGCCGCGAAATCGACTATCTTCCTGCGGGCGAGCACGCCCAGGCCCGAGTCGAGCCGATCTACGAGACCGTGGAAGGCTGGCACGAAGGCACCGCGCGGGCCCGCTCCTGGGCGCAACTGCCGGCCCAGGCGATCAAATACGTGCGCCGGGTCGAGGAGTTGATCAACTGCCCGGTCGCTTTGTTGTCGACGAGCCCCGAGCGGGAGGACACAATTCTCATGCGCAACCCATTCGAGACCTGAGCCAGGGACGAATTCACAGCAAAATGGCCGACTATCATCCCCTCATCGCGCGCGCCGTCGCCGGTCTCGATAAGAACACCGGCGAGAACAGGCGTGCGCTCTATGAGCGGGCCCGCACGGCGCTGGTCGCGCAGTTGCGCGGGGTTCAGCCGGCGCTTGAGGAATCCGAGATCACCCGCGAGCGGCTCGCGCTCGAAGAAGCGATCCGCAAGGTCGAGGCCGAATCCGCGCGCCGCGCGCGCGAGGAGGCGCGGCCACCACCACCGCCGCCGCGACGGCCGGAGCGCGCTGCGCCGCCGCCATCTCGCGAGCCGGCAGCAGCGCCGCGTCCGCCGGTCCGCAGCGAGCCCGACGCGGCCGCGCGCAACGCCTCACGCGAGCGGCCTGCCGCCGTGCCGTCGCTCTCCGAGGAGGCCATGCGGGGCTTCCGCGATGTCGTCCCGGAGAGCAGCCCCGCTGTAGAGGCGTACCCGCCGGAGCGCCCGGTCGCCGCGCCACCGCCGTCGCCGTCGCCGCCGGAACCACCGCCGCCGCGGGACTTCGGCCAATACGAGCAGCGGCCACAGTCCGAAAATCTCTGGGCCCTGCCGCTGGAAGCGGCGCCGCCGCCACTGGTCAATCTCGACGAGCAGCGTCTCGCGCCGCAACGTCCCCGCCCGCCGCGCCAGCCTGCGCCGCCGTCGGAGGTCGTGGAGCCGATGCCGCTGCGGTCCTACCGCGGGCAGATCCGCATTGGGCTCGCGCTGCTTGCCATCGCGGTGCTCGGTGCGCTCGCCTGGTGGCAGAGCGACATCGTCTCGGGCGCCGCCAACAACATCATGGCGCTGGTCCGCAATCCGATCAGCACGGCGCCGCGCGACACCACCGCGCCGGCTCGGCCGAAGATCACCGACCGCATCGGACAACCTTCTCCGACACCAGGGAGCGCGCCGGCGGTGGCGCAACGGGTGGTGCTCTACGAGGAGGATCCGGACGATGCGCAGGGCAAGCGCTACGTCGGCTCGACGATCTGGCGGACCGAGATGATGCCGTCGGCGCCCGGCCGCGCGCCCGAGCTTGCGGTGCGGGCCGATATCGACGTGCCGGACCGCCGCATGACGGTGACCTGGTCGCTCCGCCGCAACACCGATCCGTCGCTGCCGGCGAGCCATACCATCGAGATCATGTTCAACCTGCCGCCGGATTCCCCGACCGGCGTGGTGCAGAACGTGCCCGGCGTGCTGATGAAGCAGGCCGAGGCGACGCGCGGCGTGCCACTCGCGGGGCTTGCGGTCAAGGTGACCCCGGGCTTCTTCCTGATCGGGCTGTCGGCGCTCGAGTCCGATATGCAGCGCAACCTGCAACTGCTTAAGGAGCGCTCCTGGTTCGACATCCCGATCGTCTACGCCAACAACCGCCGCGCCATTCTCGCCATGGAGAAGGGGACGCCCGGCGAACGCGCGTTCAACGATGCATTCGCGGCGTGGAAGCAGTAAGCCCAAAAGAAAACGCCGCCTTGCGGCGGCGTTGATCTCTCCTGATCACTGAGGTCAGTGCACCGTGATGGCGGCCGGCACGGCCGGCGTCTCCATCGTGGCGACGCGGTTCTTCACCGCCTTCTGCACCTTCTCGAAGGCGCGCACCTCGATCTGGCGCACGCGTTCGCGCGACACGCCGAACTCATCGGCGAGCTCTTCCAGCGTGATCGGGTTGTCGGCGAGGCGGCGCGCCTCGAAGATGCGCCGCTCGCGATCGTTGAGCACGTCGAGCGCCTGCGACAGCGCCTTGCGGCGGTTGTCCATCTCCTCGCTCTCGGCCAGCACCGTCTCCTGGCTGGCGCTGTCGTCGGCGAGCCAGTCCTGCCATTCGCCGGAATCGCCGTCCTCGCGGATCGGCGCGTTCAGCGACGAGTCGCCGCCGAGCCGGCGGTTCATGTCGATGACGTCCTGCTCGGTGACGCCGAGCCGCTTGGCAATCACGGCGACCTGATCCGGGCGCATGTCGCCCTCCTGCAGCGCCGAGATCTTGCTCTTGGCCTTGCGCAGGTTGAAGAACAGCTTCTTCTGGTTCGCGGTGGTGCCCATCTTCACCAGCGACCACGAACGCAGGATGTATTCCTGGATCGACGCCTTGATCCACCACATGGCGTAGGTGGCGAGCCGGAAGCCCTTCTCGGGCTCGAACCGCTTGACCGCCTGCATCAGGCCGACGTTGCCCTCGGAGACGATCTCTGAGATCGGCAGGCCGTAGCCGCGATAGCCCATGGCGATCTTGGCGACGAGACGCAGATGGCTGGTGACGAGCTGGTGCGCCGCCTCGCGGTCGCCATGCTCACGCCAGCTCTTGGCCAGCATGTATTCCTGTTGCGGCTCCAACATCGGGAACCGCCGGATTTCTTCGAGATATCGGCTAAGACCGCCTTCGGCGGTAACAATTGGCAACGCAGCAGCCCGGGCCATGATAGCGCCCTCCATAGTTTGCCCCCGTTTCCGGCGGGCGATAAACGCCACCGCTCCCCGAGCCGGCGACGCAATCTTGTTGCGACCGCGAAACCCCGATCGCAGGTGCAGCATACCGGACCAAGTGGGGCAAAAGGAAGATGCCCCGCTGTCACACCATCGTGACCCGCCCCGGCTGTGGAGCCAATCCAACCCCTTGGTAATCAAAGCGTTTTTAACGGGAAGGAGAGGACGTCAGCCAGCCGCCAGCGCACGACGTAAACGAGCAAGAGCCCCTGGCAGTTCCGAACGGAACTCCAGCAGCCTGCTCGTGGTCGGATGTTCGATGGCCAGTAAATAAGCATGCAGGGCCTGTCTTCCAAGACCTGCCAGGGCCTGGCGGGCGGCCGGGCCCAGCTGGGTGGCCTTGGTCTTGAAGCCGGTGCCGTAGACCGCGTCGCCGAGCAGCGGATGGCCGATATGGGCCAGATGGACCCGGATCTGGTGGGTGCGGCCGGTTTCCAGCCGGCAGGCCAGCAGGCTGGCGACCGGCCGGCCGTCGGCGCCCTTGTAGGTCTCCAGCGTCTGCCAGTGGGTGATGGCCTCGCGGCCGCCGGAGCGCACCGCCATCCGGTCGGGGCTCTTGGGATGTCGGTCTATCGGCGCGTCGACCGTGCCCTTCGGCCGGTCCGGCACGCCCCAGGCGATCGCCAGGTAGCCGCGCTGCAACGGTCCGGTCCGGCCGTGATCGGCGAACTGGGCGGCGAGCGACTGGTGCGCGTGGTCGTTCTTCGCCACCACCATCAGCCCGGTGGTGTCCTTGTCGAGCCGGTGCACGATGCCCGGCCGCTTCACCCCGCCGATGCCGGACAGGCTGTCGCCGCAGTGCGCGATCAGCGCATTGACCAGCGTGCCGGTGGCGTGGCCGGCCGCCGGATGCACCACCAGGCCCGAGGGCTTGTCGATGACAATGAGGTTGGCGTCCTCGAACACGATCTTGAGCGGGATGTCCTCGCCCGCGGGCTCGGCGGGCTCCGCCGGCGGCACCTCGACGGCGATGGTCTCGCCGGCGTTGACGCGATAGCTCGGATCGCGGATCGTGCGGGGCCCGATCGCGACCGCGCCCTCGAGGATCAGCGCTTTCAGCCGCGAGCGCGACAGCGCGGTGCCCGCGGCGAGCACGCGGTCGAGCCGCTCGCCGGCCTGCTCGCCGGCGACCACCACCTGTTCCCTCTCTGGACCATCTTCGATCATGAGCCTTCCTGAACCGGACGACGAGAAGCCGCTGAACCCCGAGCAGGCGAAGCTCGTCGCCAAGGTGCGCTGGCTGATGCTGGTCTCCGGCCTTGCCACGGTGCTCGGCATCGCCGTGGTCATCGGCGTCATCGGCTATCGCTTTTTCCGCTCCGATGGAAGCGTGGCCGAAATCACCGCCGTGCTGCCGAAGGGCGCCAAGGTGGTCTCGACCGCCGTGGCCGACGACCGGATCGCCGTGACCGTGGAGGTTGGCGGCACCATCGAGGTCCGCACCTTCGACCTCAAGACGCTGCGGCCGGCGGGCCGGCTGCGCTTCGCCCCCGAGCCGTAGGCCGCGCGGGTTACCAGCGCGCGCGCAGGCCGAGATGGGCCTGATGCGCGGTGGCGTTGGCGCGGACCGTCCCGGTGTAGCCGCCGAACACCTGCAACGCGGACGACTTCGCCGCCGTGAGCTGGAGGCCGACTTGCGCGGCATCGCGGCCGGGATTGGCGTCCTGGGTCTGGAACGACTGCCCCAGCAGCGACGCCTGCATGATGGGTGAGACGTCCCGGAAGTCGTGCGTCCAGGCGAGCCGCAGCTCGGGCCACCATGTGAGGCCGTCGCGGCCGTGCACCGTCACGCCCGACACCACGCCGAGCGTCGAGGTTGCGCGCGACGGCCGGTCGCCCAGAACGGTGAGGTTGAAGCCGCCGCCGCCGGTTTCGGTGAAGGCGTTGCGATGCAGGGTGGTGTAGCCGAAGCCGGCGATCGGTTTCACGAACGCCGCGCCGATCGAGGTGGCGAACGAAACGCGGTGGCCCGCTTCGATCGACGCGATCACGCCGGCGCCGC
Source organism: Rhodoplanes serenus (assembly GCA_945893085.1). Lineage (GTDB taxonomy): Bacteria > Pseudomonadota > Alphaproteobacteria > Rhizobiales > Xanthobacteraceae > Z2-YC6860. Next base: position 16,746 of record CAMDEB010000042.1, read on the forward strand.
TGGTGGAGCCGTGCGCGGTCAGGGCATTGTTGCCGAACGATAGCTGCCGATCGGCGGTCATGGTGGACCAGCCGCCGCCGAGCACGCCGCCAAGCTCCCAGGCGCCCCGCGTGTAGGCGCCATAGGCCGCGGCGGCGTAGGACTCGGTGGTGCCGCGCAGCCCGTCGCTGGTGGTGAGGCTGCTGGCGTAGAAGCCGGCGGCGCCGACCACGAGCGTCGCGTCGATCGCCTTGTCGACGCCGAACACCGCGCCGCCGCCGCGGCTCATCCAGCTCGGCC
>CAMDEB010000043.1 GCA_945893085.1 Rhodoplanes serenus
ATTCGTGTTCACGGGCTTCGTCGCCGGCGATCTCGAAGCCGGAAAGACGATCCATTTCCCGGTGGTGCAGGAGTGCGAGAAGGGCATGCACCGTTGGATCGAGATCCCGGCCGCTGGAAAATCGGCCGCCGATTATCCCGATCCGGCGCCGGGGCTGAGGCTTCTGCCCGCGACCGGGCCGCGGCATTGACGCGCTTGCGGACGGGGCAGGGGTGATGCGCTGGCTTGCGCTCATGCTGGTGCTGCTCGCCGCGCTCGCCCATGCGCCGGCGGCGAACGCGCACGCAGCCCCGATCCGCAGCGAGCCTGCGGATCGGGCGGTGGTCGCGCAATCGCCGGCGACGGTGACGCTCACCTTCAACGAGCCGGTGTCGCCGCTGGTGCTGCGCCTGGTCGGTGACGGCGGGCATTCGGTCGAGCTGACCGACGTGACCGCCGTGAATGCGGCGCTGGCGGTCCGGTTACCCGCAACTCTGCCGCAGGGCACGCATCTGTTGAGCTGGCGGGTGATCTCGGCCGACGGCCATCCGGTCGGCGGCACGCTCACCTTTTCCGTCGGTCAGCCCAGCGCGTCTCCTCCGGCGGCACGGCTCGATAGCGATCGCCGGCTGATGGGCGCATTCTGGGCGGTCAAGCTGGTGCTCTATGCGGGTCTGTTCATCGGCATCGGCGGCGCGTTCCACGCATCGTGGATCGCGTCGCCGCCGCTGCCGCCACGGACCGTGACGATCCTGGCCGCGGTCCTGCAATGCGGGCTGGTCGCGGCGGTGCTATCGGTCGGATTGCAGGGCGTCGATGCGCTCGGCCTGCCGCCGTCGGACCTGAGGCTGCCGCGGGTCTGGGCCAAGGGGCTCGCGACATCCTTCGGCCTCACAGCAGGCATTGCGGCGGTCGCGTTCGTTCTCGGCCATGGTGCGCTCCGGGCCGGCGTAAGACTCTCGCGCGGTCTGTCGGCTTTGGCGCTGGTTGGCGTCGGCTTGGCACTCGCAACGAGCGGACATGCCAGCTCCGCCGGCGCTTTGATGCGGCCGGTGGTGTTCCTGCATGTCGTGGCGGTGGCGTTCTGGGTCGGCGCGCTGCTGCCGCTTGTCGTGATGCTGCGCGGGGGCGGCCGCCTCGACGAACTCGCCTGGTTCTCACGCGCGATTCCATGGCCATTGGCGGTCCTCGTCGCGACTGGGATCGTGCTCGCGGTGGTGCAGCTCCAGCAGATCGACGCGCTTTGGAACACAAGCTACGGCTTGGTGCTGTCAGGCAAGCTCGCCGCCGTGATCGTGCTGCTAGGCAGCGCGGCCGCGAACCGGTGGCTTGCGCCGCGCGTGCTGGCCGGCGATGTCCGTGCCGGCCACCGCATGGCGCGTTCGATCGCGGCGGAGCTGGCGATCGTTATTGTCATCTTCGGCCTGGTCGCCTCCTGGCGCTTCACGCCACCACCGCGCTCGCTCGCGGCCGCCGCGGCCGAGCCGATTCACGTTCACATCCACGCCGCGCAGGCGATGGCGGTCATCAAGATCGAGCCCGCGCGTGCCGGCCGCCGGGCGGTGCAACTGACGATCCTCAACGGCGAGTTCGGGCCGTTGCCGGCCAAGGAGGTGACGCTGGTGCTGTCGAAGCCCGACGCCGGGATCGAGCCGATCCGCTTGCCCGCGACCCATGTCGAAGCCACGGTCTGGCAGGTCGACGGATTGAGCCTGCCGGTCGCCGGGCGCTGGCGGGCGCGGGTCGAAATCCTCATCACCGACTTCGAGAAGGTCGGCATCGAGGACGAGATCGACCTGCGCTGAACGGCGTTAACCAAGCGTTAGCCATAGTGCGCGGGATTTTCCGTAAAATTGCAAACATCGCCCGCCCTCCGCGTTTCCTCCATGCCCCGGCGGCGGGGTGACGAGGGGAAGGGGAAAGCGATGGGCGAAATGGGCACGATATCCCGCGTTCTGCTGGTGGAGGACGAACTCCTCATCAGCGACATGATCGCCGAGGTGCTGGCGGAGCATGGTTTTGAAGTGTGCGCCGTTGCCAGCGCCAAGGAGGCGCTGCAGCATCTGACCTGCGGCGAGCCGTACGACGTTCTGTTCACCGACATCAACCTGCCGGGCGGCATCGACGGCGCGGCGCTGGCGCGGCTGGCGCGGCAGCTCCGTCCCGACCTGCCGGTGGTCTACGCCTCGGGCGCGATCAGCCGGATCGAGCAGTTGAACGCGGTGCCGGGCGCGACCTTCGTGCCCAAGCCGTACGATCCGGAAAAGCTCTGCGCCTTGCTGGGCAGTTTCGCGGCCCGCCACTGACGTGTTCAGCGCTCCATCCCGCCTTCGGCGAGGAACCGCTCGAGCCAGTGGATGTGGTAGTTGCCGTCGATGATGTCCTGCTCGCGCACCAGCTTGCGGAACAGCGGCAGGGTGGTCTCGACGCCCTCGACCACGAACTCGTCGAGCGCGCGCTTGAGCCGCATCAGGCATTCGGTGCGGGTCTTGCCGTGCACGATCAGCTTGCCGACCAGCGAGTCGTAGAACGGCGGAATCGAATAGCCCTGATAGACTGCGGAGTCGACGCGCACGCCGAGACCGCCGGGCTGGTGGAACGATGTGATCCGGCCGGGCGAGGGCATGAAGGTCGACGGATTTTCCGCGTTGATCCGGCATTCGATCGAATGGCCGTGGAACTTCACGTCCTTCTGGGTCAGCGGCAGCTCGCCGCCGGCGGCGACGCGGATCTGTTCGAGCACCAAGTCGATGTCGGTGATCATCTCGGTCACCGGATGCTCGACCTGGATGCGGGTGTTCATCTCGATGAAGTAGAACTGGCCGTCCTCGAACAGGAATTCGACCGTGCCGACGCCGAGATACTTCAGCTCGCGCATCGCCTTGGCGACGGTCTCGCCGATCACGTCGCGCGCGGCGGTGTTGAGCGCGGGCGAGGGGCTTTCCTCCAGCACCTTCTGGTGACGGCGCTGCAGCGAGCAGTCGCGCTCGCCCAGGTGGATGGCGTTGCCCTTGCCGTCGCCCAGCACCTGGATCTCGATGTGACGCGGCCGCTGCAGGTATTTCTCCAGATAGACCGCGTCGTCGCCGAACGCGGCCTTGGCCTCGGAGCGGGCGGTGGCGAGCGCGGTCGCAAGCTCGTCTTCGAGGTGCGCGACCTTCATGCCGCGACCGCCGCCGCCGGCCGCGGCCTTCACCAGCACCGGAAAGCCGATCTCGCGCGCGATCGCGATCGCGTCCTTGTCGGATGTGATGCCGCCCTCGGAGCCCGGCACCACCGGGATGCCGAGCCGCTTCGCGGTCTTCTTGGCCTCGATCTTGTCGCCCATGATCCGGATGTGGGCGGGCGTCGGGCCGATGAAGTGAACGTTGTGCTCGCCCAGGATCTCCGCGAAGCGCGCGTTCTCCGACAGGAATCCGTAGCCGGGATGCACGGCGTCGGCGCCGGTGATCTCGCAGGCCGCGAGCAGGGCGGGGATGTTGAGGTAGCTGTCCTTCGCCGGCGGTGGGCCGATGCAGACGCTCTCGTCCGCCAGCCGCACGTGCATGGCGTCGGCATCCGCGGTCGAGTGCACGGCGACCGTCGGAATGCCGAGCTCCTGGCAGGCGCGGAGCACCCGGAGCGCGATCTCGCCGCGGTTGGCGATGAGGATTTTATCGAACATGGGTCGGGGCCGCCCCCGGGGCTACTCGACGATCATCAACGACTCGCCGAATTCGACCGGCTGGCCGTCCTCGATCAGGATTTTCGTCACCGTACCGGCAAGCGGCGCCGGAATCTGGTTCATGGTCTTCATCGCTTCGATGATCATCAGCGTCTGACCGGCGATCACGTGGCTGCCGATATCGACGAACGGCGGCGCGCCGGGCTCCGGCCCGCGGTAGGCGGTGCCGACCATTGGCGAGGCCACGACGCCGGGATGCTTCGCCGGATCGGCCGGCAGCACGACCGCGGCGACCTGTGGCAATGCCACGGACGATGCACTGCCCCCGACGACATGCGTCACGCCGCCGCCGCGCGCGACCCGCACCCGCTGCCCGCCGCGTTCGAGCTCGATCTCGGTCAGGCCGGTCTCGTCGAGCAGCTTGGCAAGCTCGCGGATCAAGTCCTGATCGACCGTGATGGCCTGCGCCGGCATGGGCTTGCTCGCACGGGCCATGCTCAGCGTTTGCCCTTCGTGCCGCTCATGCCGGCGAGCGCCGTGATCGCGAGCGCGTAGCCCTCGATGCCGAAGCCGGCCATGGTGGCCTTCGCGACCGGAGCGATCACCGAATGATGGCGAAACGCCTCGCGCGCGAAAATGTTGGTGACATGGACCTCGATGACCGGAACCGGACGCACCGCGATGATGGCGTCGTGGATCGCGATCGAGGTGGTGGTGAAGCCCGCGCCGTTGATGACGATGCCGGCGGCCTTCTTCGCGCCCGCCTCCTGGATCCAATCGACCAGCGCGCCCTCGTGGTTGGAAAAGTGGAACGCCAGCTCGAAGCCATGCTGCTTGGCAGTTCTGCCGCAGAGCTTTTCCACGTCCTTGAGCGTGGCGCGGCCGTACAGCTCCGGCTGGCGCGTGCCGAGCAGGTTCATGTTCGGGCCGTTGAGGACGTAGATGGTCTTGGCCATGCGATCGGCGCCTCGATGAAGCTCATGGTGTCGCCGGTGAATCGGCTGCGGCGACAACGCGTTATAGGCACCTGTCGGCGAAAGGGGAAGCCTGCCCCTGGCGGATGCTTTGCAACCTATTGCGCCGCCTTGATGCCGAGCACCTTGGCAATCTGTTCAAGGCCCTTGCGCTGCTGGTCGATCGACGCCGCGAACTCGGCCGCGGAACCCGGGACCACCTCCTGGCCGGTCGCGATCAGCCGCGTGCCGATGGCGGGATCGGCCAGCACCGCTTTGACATCGCTGGCGATGCGTTCGCGCAGTTCGATCGGCATGTCGCGCTGGCCGTACAGCCCGATCAGGCCGTCGAAGGTCAGGCCCGGAAAGCCGGCCTGCGCGACGGTCGGAATGCCGGGCAAGGTCGGTGTCGGCGCGCTGGCCGGCGTCACGATGATCTTCGCACGGCCGGCCTGGGCCTGCGCGCGCACGATCGCATACGACGACCAGTACAGGTGAAGGCGGCCTTCCGTGAGATCGTTCACCGCCTGCACCGGGTCGCGGTAGGGAATCTTCGCCATGTCGAGGCCGGCACTCTTGAGGAAGCCCGCCAGCACGAGATCGGTCGCGCCGGTGACGGTCGCCCAGTTGAGCTTGCCGGGCTGCGCGCGCGCCAGCGCCACCAGTTGCCCGAGCGAGTCTATGTTCATGGACGGCGGCACCGACATGGTGATCAGCGTCGCGCTGACGCGGGCGACCGGTGCGAGGTCGCGCGGATCGTAGGGCAGCTTCTCGTGCAGGTAGGGATGCGCCGTGAAGGACGACGCGGGTCCGTACAGCAGCGTGTGGTCGTCCTTGGCGTTGATGAACGCGCCGATCGCGACGAAGCCGTCGCCACCGGCACGATTCTCGACCACCACCGGCTGGCCCCAGCGCGCCGCGAGCTTTTCGGCGACCAGCCGCGCGCCGATGTCGGCGCCCGAGCCCGGCCCGAGCGGCAGGATGAACTTCACCGGCCGCTGCGGCCATGCGCCGGGCGACGGCTGCGCCTGTGCCAGCAATGTCGGAAGCGTCAACGCGGGCAGAACGATCGCGAAGGCGCGCAACAGATGCGTCATGGCGTGCATGGCTTTTCCCCCCAATCAGCCAACGAACATGCAGCGGCGTCCGTCTAGCAGGTCGCCTTGCCGCAGCGCGCGGTGTTGACCTTCTCCTTGAGCGCCGCAAGCCCGACCGCGCCGATCACCACGTCGTTGCCGATCACGTAGCTCGGCGGGCCGTTGAGACCGAGCTTCTCGGCGAGCTTCATGCTCTCCTCGAGACTCACGCGGACCTCGTCGCTGTTCAGGTCGCGTTCGATGCGCGCGACGTCGAGCCCGGCCTCCTTGGCCGCCGCGATGGCGCGGGCGCGATCGGCCTGGCCGCGTCCCAGCATGAGCTTCTGGTGGAAGTCGAGATACTTCTTGCCGGTCTTGTCCTGCATGCGCACCGCGATCCCGACGCGCGCTGCCTCGACCGAGCCCGGCCCGAGCACCGGAAATTCCTTCAGCACGACTTTAAGCTTGGGGTCGCTCTTCATCAGCGCATTCATGTCCTCGAGCGCGCGCTTGCAGTAGCCGCAGTTGTAGTCGAAGAACTCGACGAAGGTGACGTCGCCTTGCGGATTGCCGACGACGACGTGGCGCGGCGAGTTGAACAGCGCCTCGGCGTTGTCCTTGACCGCCGACTTGTGCCGTTCGGCCTCGGCCGTCGCCTGCTTCTTCTCAAGCTCTGCGATGGCCTCCTGCAGCACCTCGGGATGCTTGATCAGATAATCGCGGATGATCTTCTCGATCTCACCGCGCTGCGCGTCGGAGATGCTTTGCGCGCGCAGCGGGCTGATCGCGCCGAGCGCCAGCAGGAGTGCTGCGGCAGCGACGGTGAGGCGAAGGCGGAAACCCATTGGGATCGTTCCTTTCGGCGTCAATTGGCGCGCTGACCGCCACCCGGCGGCTTCACACTGACGATATCGTCGGCCTTGACCCAGCCCGGCGTGCCGATGGGGAAGCGGGTCTTGGCGCGGGAGGCAAGCTCGCGCGCGGTCTTGATATCGCCGCGCGCGTACGCGGCTTGCGCGGAGGCGAGGTCGGCCTGGGCGATATCGCCCTTGCGGCCATAGGCCATGGCGAGCTGGGCGTAGCCCTCGGAGATTTCGGGCTCGCGGGCGAGTGCGGATTTCAGCAGGTTGACCGCTTCGTTGGCGACCTTGGGATTGTTGGTGGCGTTGAGCGCCTGGCCGAGCAGGACCTGGATCAACGCCGGATGCGGCGCAAGCTGGACCGCGCGGCGCAATGGCCCGATCGCCTCCGCGGCCTTGCCGCCTTCAAGCAGGGCTTGGCCCTTGAGCTCGTGGAAATACGGATTGTTCGGCTGGGTCTGGATCAGCGCGTCGATCTGGGCGATGGCGACGCGGAGATCAGCATGCCGGTAGGTGGCGATCGCGCGCGCGTAGCGGGCCGGGAGACCGTTGTCGCTGAGGGGATAGCGCCGCGCCACCGTATCCGGCCGGTCGAGGAAGCCCGAGAGCTTGGCCCGCGTCAGGTCGTGCCGCAGTTGCAGCTCGGGCGAGTCGGTTTTGTCCCAGATCGGGCTGCTCTTGGCGAGCAGCTCGAGCCCGGCGACGCGCTCACTGGGCATCGGATGCGACTGGATGTATGGCGTGTCCGCCGAGCGCGCCACGAACAGGATCTGATCGGCGAAGCGCTTGAAGGTCTCGTACATGCCCTTCGGCGACTGGCCGGTGGCGGCGAGGAACTTCAGCCCGGCGCGGTCGGCCTGTTCCTCCTGGGAGCGTTGATAGGACAGGAGCGAGCGGCGAATGGCCTCCTGGGGTCCGAGGATCGCAGCCGCGCTGTTGCCGACATCGCCGCCGCCGCGTCCGGCCGCCACCATGGCGCCGACGCCGAGCAGCATGGCGATGATGGATGCCGTCTGCGCCGCCGCGAGCTGCTCGCGCAGCCGCGAGAGATGCCCGCCGGCGATGTGGCCGGTCTCGTGCGCAAGCACGCCGATGATCTGATTCGGCCGGTCGGAATCCATCAGCGCGCCGGCGTTGACGAAGATGCGCCGGCCATCCATCACGAAGGCGTTGAAGCTGCGGTCGTTGATGATGGCGACCTGGATGTTCTGCTGCGCCAGACCGGCGACGCGCAGGATCGGCTGGGTGTAGTCGCGCAGGAGCTGCTCGATCTCGGCGTCGCGGATGATCGGCAGACCTTGCGCATGCGCAGGGCTGCTGGCGAGAGCGAGCGCACACGCCGTCAGGAGCGAGAGTGCGCGTCTGGCTGGCGCCCTCGGCCGCACCCTGATAGGTCTTTCGCCTTCGGTCATGTCCGGTGGATTCGCGATGCCCGTATCCGGCGCAACCTAGTGGCGCGCCCGAAGGGGGTCAACGCAGGTTCCGATCACGTCTGGTTGCGCCCGCACGGGCAAACAGAGCGGCCGAATACGGCAGCAGCGGGGCGATGGTCGGGAGTGCGCGGCATGGAGAGGTTGAAATGATGCTGGATGCCGCGCGGCGGCTGGTTTCTCCTTCGGTGCGCAGCGACGTGCCGCCGTTCATGGTGATGGACGTGATCGCCGCGGCGGGCCGGATCGAGGCCGCGGGCGGCCGCGTGGTTCACATGGAGGTCGGCCAGCCGGCGGCGGCGGCGCCCCAGACAGCGATCGCGGCGGCCCGTGCCGCGCTCGGCGCAGGCCCGCTGCGCTACACCGAAACGCTGGGCATCCCGTCGCTTCGGGCGCGTATCGCGCGGTTCTATGCCGAGACCTGGCAAGTGCCGGTTGCGCCCGAGCGCGTCGTCGTCACCACCGGGTCGTCCGCCGGCTTCATCCTGGCGTTCCTGGCCATGTTCGAGCCCGGCGACCGCGTCGCCATCGCCTCGCCCGGATATCCGCCGTATCGCCACATCCTGAGCGCGCTCGGCTGCGAACCGGTGCTGATCGAGACCACGGCTGACACGCGCTGGACCATCACCGGCGACATGCTGCGTGCGGCGCATGCACGCACGCCGCTCGCCGGCGTGCTGGTCGCGAGCCCGGCCAATCCGACCGGCACGATGATGACGCCGCAGGCTCTCGCCGATCTCGTGCATGTCGCGGAAGGCGAGGGCATCCGCGTCATCTCCGACGAAATCTATCACGGGCTCGATTATGCGGTTCCCGCCGAGACCGCGGCGCGGATCTCGGAGCGGGCCGTGATCATCAACTCATTTTCGAAATACTTCTGCATGACCGGTTGGCGCATCGGCTGGATGGTGGTGCCGGACACGCTGGTGCGGCCGATCGAGCGGCTGCAGCAAAATCTCGCGATCTCGGTGCCGACGTTGTCGCAGATCGCCGCCGAGGCCGCCTTTGAAGGCTGCGCCGAGATGGAACAGGTCAAGCACGGCTATGAGCGCAATCGTCTGATCCTGGTCGACGGGCTGCCGAAGGCCGGCCTTGAGAAATTCCTGCCGGTCGACGGCGCGTTCTATCTCTATGCCGACGTCTCGCGGTTCACCGACGACAGCCTCGATTTCTGCAAGCGGATGCTGGAGGAGATTCACGTCGCCGTGACGCCGGGCGTCGATTTCGACCCGTTGCGCGGCCGGCATTTCGTGCGTATCAGCTACGCCGGCTCCGCCGCCGACATGAGCGAGGCGGTGGAGCGGATCGGCGGCTGGCTCGGCAAGCGCTGATTGCCGAGGATCGCAGCGGCGGCTACCCTCATCGCAACCGGCGGATCAACGCCGGCTGGAATTTGGGGGAGGACGACGCCATGTCGCGCAAGCGCACGCTGGTGGTTTGGTCGCTGCTGATCCTATGCGCGGCATGGACGCTGTCGGGCGAGGCTCGCGCCCAGATCGCGGCCCAGTATCCCGACCGGCCGATCCGGCTGATCGTGCCGCAAGCGCCGGGCAGCGCCACCGACAACATCTCGCGCATCGTCGCGGCCGAGCTCGGCCCGCAGCTCGGGACGACAATCGTGATCGAGAACCGCCCGGGCGCCGCCTTCACCTTGGGTCTCGATCTGGTGGCGAAGGCTCAGCCCGACGGCTACACGCTCGGCGTCGGGCCGATCGGCGGGCTTGCGATCAGTCCCAACATGATGGCGCGATTGCCCTACGACATCCTGCGCGACTTCCAGCCGATCGCGCTGTTCAGCCGCGGGCATCTGCTGCTCGCGGTGTCGCCGAAGTCCAACATCCGCTCGGTCAAGGAATTGATCGACGAGGCCAAGAAGAATCCCGGCAAGCTGACCAACGCGTCGTCGGCGACCGGATCGCCCGGCCACGTCGGCGGCGAGCTGTTCAAATACATGACCGACACCAAGATCGTGCACGTGCCGTACCGCGGCGGCGCATTGGCGATCAACGATCTGATCGCCGGCCACGTGAACCTGATGTTCGAGAGCCTGAATTCGATCTCGCCGCATGCCAAGTCGGGCGAGGTGCGCGGGCTCGGCGTCAGCGGGCCGCGGCGCTCGCCGGCGTTCCCGGAGATGCCGACGATCGCGGAGGCCGGCGTGCCGGGCTACGACGCCGGCACCTGGAGCGGCATGGTCGGACCGGCCGGCATGCCGCGCGATATCGTCATGAAGATCAACGAGGCGATGAATCGCGTGCTGCAGTCGCCGACGTTCCTGCAACGCTTCGGTTCGATCGGCGACGAGCCCGGCGGCGGCCCGCCGGAGGTGTTCGGCGACATCATCCGCAAGGATCTGGCGAAGTGGAAGGACGTGGTGCAGCGCTCGGGCGCGAAGCTGGAGTAGGGCGTCCGCTTCGATGAAGCCTATTTTGAGTCCAGCGGCCGGGACGTTTCCTCGGCCGGCACGATACCGGCAGCCTTGATCGCGTCCGCGTAAAAAGCCCGGTCCCGCTTCATGATGTTGAAGAACTCCTCCTGGGTCGTGCCATCGGGAGTGATCGCCACGCTGGCGAACCGCTGAATGACGAGCGGGTCCCTGGCGGCTTCGATGGTCGCCTCCATCATCAGATCGATAATGGCCTTCGGTGTCCCGGGCGGTGCCATGACCCCCTGCCACGTCGAAAGCTGGAAGCCAGGATGCAATTCCCCGATCGTCGGGATATTGGGCAGATGGGGGAGACGCGTGGCGCCGGATGTCGCCAGAAGCCTGATTCTGTCGCTGGAGACGTGCTGCATCATTTCCGGCGATCCCGCGAAATACATGTCGACTTCGCCGGCCACCAGCGCGGCGGTGGCGGGAGCTGCGCTCTTGTAAGGCACGTGGACGGCGTCTAGCCCGGCGGTCTTCAGGAACAGCACAGAGACCAGATAGCCGATACCTCCGACGCCTGCGCTCGCGTAGTTCAGCTTGCCTGGATTGGCTTTCACATAAGCGACGAACTCCTGCAGCGTCTTTGGCGGCAGCGATGACTTGATTCCTAGAATGAAGGGCAGGTTTCCGATGACGCTGATCGGAATGAGCTTGTCGGGATCGTAGTTGACCTTTTGCAGAAGCGGTTGGGTCAGGATGGTCGAGGGCGACGTGAAGAGAAACGTATAGCCGTCCGGTTGCGCATTCGCGACTTGAGTGGCCCCGATGACACCGGCACCGCCCGCGCGATTTTCGACGATGAACGTCTGTCCGAATTTCTTCGAATAGTGCTGCACCGCCATTCGCGCCATCAGGTCGGTGAAGCCGCCGGCCGCGTTGGGCACGATGATGGTGACGGTTCGATTGGGCCATGAGGACTGCGCGGCCACCGGCACCGTGGTCGCGATCATCAGCATCGCAGTCGCGGCCGTCAGTGCCCATGGCAGCGCTCGCCGGCGGATGCGCAGGTCTTGATACATTGCAAACCTCATACGTTGTGAGACATCGCGGCGCACGGTTTCGGAACGAACTGGATTGCCGCGTCAGGGATGCTCATCTTCCAAGAACCACTCGGTTGGAATCTCACGGCCTACGCCGCTCGCTTTCGCCTTCGAATGCGCGAGCGCACCAAGCGCAGCAAATTGTATGCCAAGACCCATCACGTTGACGAAGCAGGTCATGCCGCCGTGCGGCGGAGGTTGCACGTGTCCGGACACGAGTTCGCCGAGATCGGGCCGCTTTGCGAGATCGACACGACTTTTGCGTGCGCCCCGGATTTTTTGCAGGTCCTCGGACAGGCCCTCTTTCGGATCGTGGTCGTAGATCGGCTCTTCGCCTTTGCCGATAATGTAGTTGGCTGGCCGACCCAGGCGCGTGTGCACGACGACTTGAGCGCTGCGCTCAAGAATCCGGTCATCCAGTTCCAGCTCTTTGACACATGTTACGTGCACATTGGGGTCGAGCCAGTCGACATCCACGACCGGCGTGAGGCTGTTTGTCGCAGCACCGACGATATGCGCGCCGCGCACCGCGGTGCGTGCGTCGTCGACGGCATGCACGTCGATCCCGAGCTGTTCCTTCAGTTCCGCGGCCAGCCGCTCGCGTTTCGCGGGCGTCGGGCTGAAAATTCGGATCTCCTTCAGCGGCCGCACGAGTGACATCGCCACGGCTTGGGCGCTTGCCTGCCATCCGGACCCGATCAACGCGTAAATGGATGCGTTCTTGGGAGCCATGTATTTGGCGCCAAGAGCATTGGCGCAGGCCACGCGCAGACGCTGGATCACGCCGTCGGGCATGATAGCCAAAGGCTCACCATTGCGCGTGCTGAAGAGCATGATGAGTCCGACGAATTTGTTGCCCGGTGCGGTCCGTTGCTTGTCCTTTCGTATGCCGCCAGGTCCTGCGCCCCATTGAATCACATCGGAATTGAGACGCACGGCCGCCGCCTCGAAACTCGGGACCATCCCGTCCATGGTCTTGAAGACATACCGGCCGTTGTCATGGGTGGGGCCGTAGATGTCGCTCCGCGTTCGACTGATCGCACGCCCTTCGCCCAGCTCCCGATAGGCCTCATCCAGTTGAGCGAGACAGTCTTCCATGGACAACAGCGCGGTAATCTCTTCGTTATTCAGGATCAGAGTCATTATGCGGGTTTCCATATCCGGGAGAACGGTTGCGATCGTCCGCGTTCGTTCGCGCGGATCGCCCATACTGCCCTACTATCGCCTAGAACTCGACGTCGAGCTCTTCGAATTCCTCATGCTCGCTCTGCGCGGCCTTGATCCATTCCTGCATGTGCGGCATCGCCAGGACGGTCTTGCAATACGCCGCGCATTCTGAATCGAGCTTGACGTCGTAGGTCACAAAGCGCGTGACCACCGGCGCGAACATCGCGTCGGCGAGACACGCTTTCTTGCCGAACAGGTAGGGACCTTTGTGTTCGGCCAAGCACTCGCGCCAAATCGTCGCGATGCGATCGATGTCGGCCTGCGCGCCGGCCCACATCTTGAAGCCCGGATAGTGCGCCTTGAGATTCATCGGCAGCGCCGAGCGCAGATTGCTGAAGCCGGAATGCATCTCCGCCGAGATCGAGCGGCAGCGGGCGCGGGCGGCGCGCGCCTTCGGCAGCAGGCCGGCGTTGGGGTCGAGCTCGTGCAGGTACTCGGCGATGGCCAGCGTATCCCACACTTTGATCCCATCGTGGATGAGGCAGGGCACCAGAAAGGACGGCGACAGCAGCAACAGCTCGGCGCGGGTCGAGGGATCGTCGCTCGAGACGACGGCCTCTTCGAAGTCGATCCCCGCCATTTTGCAGAGCAACCAGCCCCGCAGCGACCAGGAACCGTAGTTCTTGCTCGCAATCGCCAGAGTGGCTTTGGCCATCCTTTTCCCCCGATGGAGGCCTCAGGCGGCCTCCTGCGAAATTATCTCGCAGCGCAACATAAAATGCACTAGCATTTTGCAGCGCAAGGTGACGGCGGGCCCAATGCCTCCGCCGTAGGGGTTGGGGAATGCTGTACCAGGCCTATCAGGCCCATTCCGACATCATGGGCCCGGTCCGGGCGCTCGCGGGCGTGGCGGCCCGGGCGATCGGTCATCCCGCGGTGGGGATGCCGGGGCACGGCTTCGTGCGCAACCTGACGGCGGCCTACGAGCTAATCGGACGCGCCGGCCTCACCCATGCGCGGCCGCCCTACGGCATCGACCGGGTGATGGTCGGTAATCGCGAGGTCGAGGTGCGCGAGGAGGTGGCGGACGTCACCCCGTTCGGCACGCTGCTGCGGTTCCGCAAGGACATCGAGTCCGAGCAGCCGCGCGTGCTGCTGGTCGCGCCACTGTCGGGCCATTTCGCCACGCTGTTGCGCAGCACCGTGCGCACGATGTTGCCGGAGCACGATGTCTACATCACCGACTGGCACAACGTGCGCGACGTCGATCGCGCGCACGGCCGGTTTGGCTTCGACGAGTACATCGAGCATCTGATTCATTTCCTGGAGGTGATCGGCGAGGGCGCCCATGTCGTCGCGGTCTGCCAGCCGTGCGTCGCCGTTCTGGTGGCAGCCGCGGTGATGGCGCAGTCCGACAACCCCGCCCAGCCGCGCAGCATGACGTTGATGGCGGGTCCGATCGACACCCGCGTCAACCCGACCAAGGTCAACGAGCTTGCCAATTCCAAGCCGATCGACTGGTTCGAAAAGAACCTGATCTCGCGCGTGCCGTTCCGCTATGACGGCGCGTTCCGCCGGGTCTACCCCGGCTTCGTGCAACTCGCCGCCTTCATGAGCATGAACATCGAGCGCCATCTGAAGGCGCATCGCGAGCTCTACGACAATCTGAGCAAGGGCGAGCTGGACAAGGCGAAGGTCACGAAAGATTTCTACGACGAGTATTTCGCCGTGCTCGATCTCAGCGCCGAATTCTATCTCGAAACCGTGCGGGTGGTGTTCCAGGAGCACAGCCTGCCGAAGGGCGAGCTGCAATGGCGCGGCCAGCGGGTCGAGCCGCGCGCCATCAAGCGCACCATGTTGCTCACGGTCGAAGGCGAGCGGGACGACATCTGCGCGGTCGGCCAGACGGTCGCGGCCCACGACCTGTGTTCGAGCCTTCGGCCCTACCGCAAGCGCCATCACATGCAGGCCGGCGTCGGGCACTACGGCGTGTTCAGCGGCAAGCGCTGGGAGAGCCAGATCTATCCGCTGTTGAAGAACGTCATCCTGGCGAGTGAATGAGCGTGGCAGCGCCCTACCGCAGCGCCGCAGCGATATTACCGCCGTCGACGGTGGTCACGTCCGCCGTGGTCTTGAGCGCCAGCGCCTGCGCGAGGAAGGCCTGCGCCACGTCGTCGGCAGTCACCTCGCGGCCGAGCAGGTTGCCGCTCATGTAGTCCTTCTCCGACACCCCGCGCGCTTTCGAGCGCTCGGCGATGAAGTCGTCGGTGAGCAGACCCGAACGGATGCGGTCGGCGTTCACCGCGTTGGCGCGGATGCCTTCGGCGCCGTAGTCGAGTGCGTATTGGCGGACGAGGAACAGCGTCGCGGCCTTGGGCAGCCCGTAGGGTCCGAAATTCAGTCCCGGGTTCACCGCCTGCTTCGACACGTTGAACAGCAGGCACCCGCCGGTGCCCTGCGCCAGCATCACGCGCACGGCGTTCTGCGCGACGCGCTGGTGGGCGAAGAAGTTCAGCTCGAAGCTCTGTCGCAGCAAGGCCTCGTCGACCTCGCCGATGCGGCCCTGCCAGGCCGCGCCGGCGTTCGAGACCACGATGTCGACGCCGCCGAAGGTCTCCACCACCTTGTTGAATGCCGCACGCACCGATGATGTGTCGGTCACATCGCATGGCACTGCCAGCGCCGCGCCGCCGATCGCCTTGGCCGCCGTCTGCGCCGCCTTGAGATCGAGATCGAGCAGCGCGACCTCCGTGCCGGCCGCGGCGAAGGCCTTGGCGGTCGCGGCGCCGATCGCGCCGCCTGCGCCGGTGACGACGGCGATCTGGCCCGCGAGCGGCAGTTCCTTCGCCGAGCCGAGCTTGGCCTGCTCCAGCGACCAGTATTCGCAGTCGAACATGTCGGCTTCGGTGATCGACTCGAAGGAGCCGATCGCCTCGGCGTCGGTGATGCCTTCGACCGCCGCCTCCGCCAGATCGGCCGCGATCCGGGCGTCCTTCTTCGAGCGGCCGAGCCCGAACAGCCCGAGACCCGGCACCAGCATGACGCGGGGCAGGGGATCGAGCATCATCTTGATGCCGCCGACGCGAGCGTTTTGCCGGGCGAAATAGGTTTTGTAGCTTTCGATGAAGGCCTGCGCCGCGGCGCGTGCGGCACGCGCGAAATCGTCGAGCTTGCCGTCGACCGGCGCGGGCACCAGCAGCGGCCAGTTCTTGGTGCGGATGGTGTGGTCGGGGGTGATGACGCCCTGCTGGCTGTAGCGCGCGACGTCCTTGCCGTTGACGAAGCCGAGCACCTTTTCGCCGGCGCGGAACTCCAGGATCAGCCGGCGCCAGGCGCCCTCGGTTCTCTGATCCGGCAGGCTTGCGGCCCCGCGCAGGATCGGCGCGACCTCGGCGTGTGCCGCGGCCTGCTGCGGCAATTGCCCGGTAACGAACACCGACTTGCGATTTTTCTTCAAACGTTCTTCGGCGAGCGTGACCATCTCGATCATCCGCTCGTAGGCCTCGCGCGCGCTCGAGCCGAAGGTGAAGATGCCGTGCTTGTGCAGGATCAGGCCTTCGACGTCCGGCGCGGCGTCGAAAACCTCGGCGGCTTTCTTGGCGAGCGCGAAACCGGGCATGATGTAGGGCACGAAGCCCATGCGGCCGTCGTAGATTTCAGCGCAGAGCGATTGCCCATCGGGCTGGTCGATCAGACTCAATATTGCCGTCGAATGGGTGTGATCGACGAACTTGTGCGGCACGAAAGCGTGCAGCAGCGTTTCGACCGAAGGATTGGGCGCCATCGGATCAAGCAGGTTGGCGCGCTGGACGCGCACCATGTCCTCGTCGGACACCGCTTCGCGCGCGCGCAGCTTGCGCAGCGGCTCGATCCGCACCGCGGGCAGGCCGGCGGGCTCGATCGTCGCCATGTCCCAGCCCGAGCCCTTGACGCAGAGCACGTCGGCCGGCTCGCCGAGCAGATCGGGCAGCCGCAGCTTTACCGACGTGTTGCCGCCGCCGTGCAGCACCAGCCTGGGATCGGAGCCGAGCAGCCGCGTGGTGTAGAGACGCAGCGCCAAGTCGGGCTCGATGCCCGCCTTGGCGTAACGCTCGACCGTTTCCTTGGCACCGCTATCGACCCAGCGGCTCTGCATCCACCTTAGCCTTTGTCACCCAGGAGGCGCTTCGCCCACCAGCCGGTACGGCGCGGCTTGCCGGCGTCGTCGGCAGCGGCCGGCGGCGGTGCGGCCGGGTCGGGCTCCGGCGCGCGGACCGGCACAATGACCGGCACGCCTTCGCTGAAG
>CAMDEB010000044.1 GCA_945893085.1 Rhodoplanes serenus
CAGCCTTGCGCAACGCCGTCTCGGTGACGCCGATGCGCCGGGCTGCCTCGCGGGTGGATGGGGTCAGTTCGGGCATGGCGGCGACCTCCCGCCGCGCGATGGAGCGTCAGAAATGATGCAGTGACAATGCTTTATCCGGCATTTCCATCTTGCCGCTGGCCTGGCGGTGATAGACCTCCGCCGTGTGATCGAACTGGCTGCGGCTGAGGCGCTTGCGACGGCCCGAAGCGGCGGTCATCCATTGCTCCATGGTGCGCTCGAAGCCGCGCTCCAACCCCGCCTCCAGCCGGTCGGCGACGCTGTGCACAATGCCGCGCGCCTCCGCCAGGGTCAGATGCAGATCGACGATGCCCTTCTCCAGGAGGGCCATTTCCTCCTCGGTCGTCAGGAACCCGCCGGCCTTCAGCCGCACCTCGACCAGATCGGCGAATTTGGCGGCGTTGGCACTCGGCGGCGGCGGCATGGGGGTCGTCGTGTCATTCATGGCACATTCCTGTTTCGATCTCGTTCAGTCCATCAAGCCAAGCACACGCGTTCGCCTGACCTCAATGCACGGCAACCGGGGTCAGGCGCCGGATCGGCCCGATCAGATTATCCGTGTACAGAAGTTCGAGGGCACCGCGGGCGCGCATGCCAAGTCTGGTAAGCCGGTCCGCCTCCGGTCCCGGGGGGAGAGTGCTCGCCCAGCGGAAGTAGGCGATGGCAAATCTCGGATCCCGCTCTACAGCCGCGGCGTAGCGCTGCTGCGCCTCCTCGGTGCGCCCCAGGGCGACCAGGCTGTCACCCCACTCGCTCAGCGCGGCGGCGTGGGTTTGCGGCGACTCGCGGAACGTTTCGCGGTGGAACAGCTGCCGGAAAAAGCGGATCGCTTCCTCGTGCTTGCCGTTGCTGGCGAACATCACGCCGATATTCAGCAGGGTCGGCGAGAAATCCCGATCCAGCGCCAGCGCGCCACGAAATGCCGTCAGCGCGCCCGCCTGGTCGCCCTCGATGAATAGCGTGACGCCAAGGAGGTTGTACAGCCAGATACGATCATCGGCGATAGCAGAGCGGATTGATCCGAAGATGCATGCCTTCACGCCGGCCAGATCGAGCGGCGCGCTCGGTGCCGCGGTTGCCAGCACCGGTTTCAACTGGCCACGGAGCAGCCCGGCACAAAATATCTGCGGGTTGACCGTGTACAGAATGGCCTCGGCCGCGTCTTGCATCAATTGTTCGATCTCGCCCAGCGGGCGCTCGCTGCGCATCCGCACCACCCGGCCGCTGCGATGGCGTATCCGCACGCGCATCAGCAGCTTGCCGCCGCTGTCGACGATATCGCCGTCAACCGTGTACTCGTTGATGTGGGCATCGGTTTGCAGGGCACGCACCATCGGCATGACGCCGAGATAGCTGCCGAGGGCCTGCAACGGGCCGGTGTCGGTCTCCATCTGGATGCCCTGACCTTCGGCGCTCGTCCGCGCGCCGGACTCCAGGGTCGTAACGCGTGAATGTATCCGCTGGCCGATCACCGCGGAGGTGTAGCCAGCGCTGGCGACGCTCGATGGCACGCTCATCGTTGCCATCACGACTTCCTGCTGGTCGACGAGCGCAATGCCGCCCAGGACCGCCGCGACCAGCGCGACCGGCGAGAGCAGCGACGAGAAGAGCGACGTGAGTGCCAGCATCCGGATCCCACTCCTTCAGGAAGACATCAGCGAAGATCGTCGCCGGCGGATCAACTGCCGGCGCCGAAATAGACGAAGTCGATCGTGCGCGCGCTGTCACGCCGTGTGCCACCGCCGCGAATGCGCTCCCAGGCCAGCTCATGGAAGTAGAACTTGGTGGTGTTGACGGTGACCTGCAGCAGAACCAGCACGCCCGCCGCGAACGGCGTGCCGATCCAGTAGTAGTCAATGAACACGTTGGCGAGCGACACCATCGGACGATAGGACAGGGTTTTGTAAAGTGCCACCGTCGCGGGATCGACGACCTCGGACCCTGGGTCCAGCCCACGATCGCGCAGCCGGGCGGCGTGGCGGGCATGCTGCTCGGCCGTCATTGCGCCAGCACGCAGGAGGTCGTCGAGGGCCGCGAGTCGCTGTTCGACGACGCCGCCCACCAACGGGGCGCCGGGACGCGACGGCATGGCGATCACGTCATCCCCGCTGAGACGGTTCTTGAGCCCCGCTTCCATATGGCCGCTGAACAGCACCGCCCATTCGGTCACCGCTGTCGCCACCGCCAGCCGGGCGGGGTCGCGTTCGAGCCGGGCGGGCGCCCATGCGGAGTCCTTCCAGCGCGCCGGGTTCTCGAGGGCGATCTTGAAGGCGGCGGGGACAAAATGAAACCGCGCATCGACGATGTCGTTGCGGTTGCCGACGCGGAACCCGGCGGTCAGCCACACCGCCGGCAGCGCCCAGTGCTCGCGGATCGCGGTGGCGAGGGCCTGGCGCCACGCGGCGGGCGGCGCGGGGGCGGCGATGGTGTGGGTGACGAAGAAGCACGAGCCGTCCCAGCCGGCCATGTAGCGGATCACGGCCAAGGCGAGGTCGGTGCGCCGGCAATCGGCGGCGACCCCCCAGCCGTCATTGACCGGCAATGCGTTGGTATTGATCTCGAGCGCCGCATCGACGCCGCCGTTGTTCACCCTGAACAGGACGAGATTGGCGATCGCACCATAAGCGCCAACCCGTTCACCGTCATAGCCGACACTGGCGCGGCCGGCGACGATCCAGCGTCCCTCGGGCAGCGGGATTTGCTTGCCGCCGACCACAAGTATCCTTTCGGCGACCTGGCCAATCGATTCCGCCGGCTGGGCGCGCGCGGGGAGCGTGCCCAGACCGGCGAACGCGATGCCGGCGAACGCGATGATCGACAGCAGGGAGAGTGCGCGGGGCAGGTTCGTCGTCCCGGTCATAGGGGCGCTCCGATATAGACGAAATCCACGGTGCGTTCCGCGTCACGCGTGGTGTGGCGGGCCCAGTAGTCTTCCCAATAATTGTCGTTGGCGACGAAAATGAAGGAATGCACCGTCACGATTGTCGCCGTGATCCAGGCCGAAAGCGGACTGTTATGAGTGACGATGAAGGCCAGGGCATAATCCACCGTCGAGCCGAACACGCGGAACGAGATGTTCTTCTGCACTGAACGTGGCAATACGCTCACCTGCTCGACCAGTTCGGGGATTTCGTCCAATGCCTGGCGCGCTTGCAGCCGATAGGCCGCACGGTCGATCGCGCCGCTGCGGTAGAGCTGTTCGAGCGCCAGCAGCTTCGTGTCGATCTGCGGTTCCGCGCTGACGAACGGCGCCAATTGCGGCATATCGACCACCGTGGCGGGCAGGCGATTGCGCAGTCCACTGGTGATCACCCCCTCGAAGCCGGCGGCCCAGGTGGCGAGCAACTGGATCGCGTTGAGTTGGGCCGCATTGGTACGCACCGCCGCCTCGGTCCAGGGTGCCGCACTCCCCACACTGCCACCGCCGAGCAGCAGTTCGGGGAGGAAATGCAGCCGGATATCGATCAGGTCCTGGCGGTCGCTGATCCGGAAACCCGTGGTCAGCCAGAGTTCCGGCAGGGTCAGCCGGGTGATGGCGGCTAGCCGGCGCGCGCCATCCCACGCCGGTGGTCCCGCGGCATTGGCCGGGGCGCTGGTGGCCTGAACGAAGAAGCAGGAGGTTTCCCACCCCGTTCGATAGCGGGTGACCCGATGCAGCCTCTGGCCCGTCTTGCAGGCGCTGGCGCGGCCCCAGCCGTCGTTCACGGCGACGGCGTTGGTATTGATCTCCGCCATCGCCACCACCCGCCCGCCGGCCTGTTGCAGGAGCACGACATTGTTGATCGCGCCGAAAGCGCCGAGTTCGGGCAGGTCGAAGTCCTGCACGCCCAGGCCGGCGACCAGCCAGTCACCGAGCGGCAACGGGATCCGCTTGCCGCCGATGGCGACGTGATCGCGGACAACCTCTCCGGCGGTCAGAGCGTTGGCCGTGTGGGGCAAACCGAGCAGCATGGCCACGACGAACGTCGCCACCACGCGCATGAAATTTGTCACTTCACGGCGCTCAGCGCGTCGCAGCGCCGCGTCCGCGAGGCGAGATACTCCGCGCGGACCTGTTCGTAGCCGCGCCCCGCGACATCGGACAGCGGGATCGAGTCGATCTGCCGGGCGATCGCGAGATTGCTGATTTCATCGATGGCGATCGCGGTTGCCGCCACGCCGGGCGAGGGGGCGACACCGATCACCGGGATCAGCGCGACGTAGAAGATCACGTTGGTGACGAGCAGATCGGCCAGCCCGTCGCGCAAAGTGCGCGGCCCGATGACCGGCAGCACCACATAAGGTCCGGCCGGCACGCCGCGCGCGCACATTGCCAGGCCGAAATCGATGTGGGGCACTGTCAGTCCTTCGGCAGTTGCCACATCGTAGATGCCGCCCCAACCGCGGACGGTGTTGATGACAAAACGCCGCGCGGAAATCTCGGCCGGTTCGTACTTGCTGGCGGCGGCGTAGCCGATGATCGTGAACGGCTCATTGACCCAGTTCAGCAGGAGGTTCCCAGCGGCCTTGCCGACGTTCGCTCCGAGTTCAGTGGTCGGAATCGCCGCCACAGCATTGTTGGCATAGCGGCCGATCGTCTGGTTGAAGTCGAAGAGCGACTGGTTCGCCCGCTGGCCCCAATCCTCGAGTGTCTCGCTCCATGACGATTTGGTTTGCGTAGGATCGGACGCTGTCGCTGCGTGGGATTCGGGCGCCGAAAAGACGCATGGAAGCAGCGCGGAAATGAGAACGCCGGCAATGCGCAACGCCACGCGCCGCTTCCTGCGCCGATCCGAGGGACTTGTCCCAGACTTCACTCCGCATACCATTTTCTGGACGAATGCATAGTATCGAGCACCTCCGGCGAGTAAATGTTCATCGAATGAATCAATAGCATTGCCCCAAAAACCATGTAAATAGAACGACGGAGCGGGTGCAAATTTTATTGGATTTTTGTTATGGGGGTGACGTTGCGCAGGCGGGTCTTCGCGTGGGTGTCCAGGGCACCGATCGGCGCCAGTGCGGTGCGCGTGACATTGCCGGCGATCCTTGCCGTGGGGGTGATCGTCGTGCTCGCGATCATGTTGATCGCCGCGATCCGATCCGCGCGCCACGACTCCGAGGCGGCCCTGGCGTCCGCCGGGCGGGCTGGCCAGAGCGATCTCGCGACGGCCGATATGTCCCGTGCGGCGCTCATTCAGCAGGTTCAGCAACTGGCATTCCGCCTCGCACTCATCGAGGCCCGGCTCCGCGACTCACCCGCGTCCACATTGGCGGCCGGCGGTCCTGCCGCGGAGGGTTCCGTGCCCGCGCTGCTCGCTTTGTTCGAGGTGCGCGACCGGCTGGCCCGTGGCGGATCGTTCGCGGCACCGCTTGCCGTGCTGCGACGCACCGCACCGGCTGGCGTCGGGCGTGATCTCGACGCGCTGCTGGTGCATGCAGCGACCGGGGTGGCCACCCAGGAGACCCTGCGCATCGAATTCAACCGCCTGCTGCCGGTGCTTGACGATCTCGCGGCACAAGAAGACGGCCGCATCATTGGCCGCATGCAACGCGGTGTGACCGACATCCTCGCCGGCATGGGGCTCCTGGACCCGAGCCTGCCGCCACCGACCAGGCGGGCGCTCGACACGATGACCGACGCGCTGGCCCGTGGCGACGTGGCCAAGGCGGTGGACGCGGCCACGGCCCTGCCCGCCGATCACCAGACGATCATCGCGTCCTGGCTGACCACCGCGCGCGCCCGGGTGGATGTCGAACACAGTGTTGAGGCCTTGAGCGCGCGCGCCTGGCACGCCATGCTGCCACGGCCATGACCGACGATTGGAAATGATGTTTGTTCGCAGTGGTCCGCAAATGATCGATCGTTTGAACAGGCTTGCCTCTGTCGTACGATGGGTGTGCATGGTGGCCGCTCTTGCCGGGTTTGCGGCGCCGGCCTCAGCCGATCCGCCACGTCTCACGATCGACAAGGAACTGGCCGCGCTTGCCCGCCAGACCGCTTTGCCGGCTTCAGGCATCGACGCGTTCATGCCAAGCCTGCGGGCGGCGTGTGCCGCGACCGGTGACGCGGGCGCCCGCTTCATCGTGACCTCCCATGCCCCCGGCCGGGCGGAGCAGGCCGCTTGCGCCGCCACCCTCACCGTCATCCCCGTGGCGCGCGAGGCGGTGCTGCTGCACGCACCGATCGGCACGCGGCTGACGTCGCTGACCCCGGCGCAGATATTCCTGGCCGTCGCCGCCTCGGCACGCGGTTCCACCGGTCCGGCGCCCGCGCAATGGAGCGAAATCGACGCGCAATTGCCGGCAGTGCCGATCGCGATCATGCTGCCGCCCGCCGGATCGGCGGCCGCGCAGTTGTTCGACCGCCTGATCCTGGAGCCCGGCTGCATCGCCGCGACGAACCCGCGCGCGGTTCCCTTCGCCGCCGCCGCCCGGGCGGCCCTCTGCTCCACGCCCCGCATTGCTCCCGCGATCCGACGGCGTGACGACACCGGAGGTTCTGACCAGATCGCGACCTGGCTTGCCGCCGCCGGACCCGGTGCGGTGGCCGTGATCGCGCTACCGGAATTGCGGGCACTCGGCGGACAAGGCCATGTCATCGCCCTCGGGGACGTGCTGCCGACCGCGCAGAATGTCGCACTTGGAACCTATACTGCGGCGCGGGATATCCGCCTTGTCATCGTCTTGCCACGGGATACCGCGGCCGCGTCGCGATCAGGAGCGATGGAGCTCAGTTTCGCGTTGACGGCGGAGCAGAGTATCGGACCGTCCGGAACGTTTGTCGCAGCCGGGCTTTCCTCCCTCTCGGCGGCGGCGCGTGTTGCGGCGCGCGACGCCGCGTTCTCGGCCCTGGAGCGGTGAAACCCATGCATGCATTGCGTTTCCGGCCGGCGCGGATCGTCGTCGCTCTGGCCCTGCTGGCTGGCCTTACGGCGGCGCCGGCGCGCGCCGACGTTGCCGGGACCGCCGCTGCCTGGCTCGACCGGTCATTGAGTGTTGCCGGTATTATTGCAAGCGGCACACGCGATACCGCGGTGGCGATCTGGCACGCGGCCGCCTCGTTCGTGCTGCCCGCGGCCCCGTTCGACCACATGCCCGATCGCGCGTCGGCGCAGGAAGTCGCCTTCATCGGCGTGATGGAAGAGGCCGGCTATCAGCTTGCCGGCGTCACCACCGGTGGCGGGCTGTTGCCGGAGGTGAGCTACCGCTTCGTGCTGGTGCGCGAACCGACGGAGGACTCCGCCGCCCGGGCCGCGCGGGCGATGGAACGCCATCAGGAAACCCATTCCGGACCCGTCGCCATCGCGCAGCGGCGGATCGTCGCCGCCGTTCTCGACCTGCCCGCGCAGGATCCGTTCCTGATCACCGCGGTCGTCGTCGGCATCAGGCCGTGGCCGTGGGTTCGTTACGAGATGACGCGGCGCGACACGGCGATCGAGGCGGGCGAGCGGCCGGCGCCGCGCCCGACGAACTGAACCGCCATGGCTGCCATGAGCTCCGAGCGATTTGGTCCGGCCGCGATCTTCACGCGCGTGCTGTTCAGCCTGTTCATCGTTTTCGCCACCTATAATCCGAGCGGCCGTTCCTACGTCCACTGGGCCGTGGCGGAGGGCGCGCTGCTGCCACGGCTCATCGTCGGGCTGATCCTGCTGGCGGTCTATACCTCGCTGCTGTTTGCCACCTGGGAGGTGATCGGGTTCACCGGCATGTTCCTGGTCAGCGCCATCAGCGCCAGCCTGGCGTTGTGGTTCGGGGCGATCGGGCTGATCGATCTGTCCGACAGCGGCACGTTCGGAGTCACCGTCTGCATCGTCGTTTCCATGGTGATCGCCTGGGGCATGTCGTTCGCATTTCTGTTCGGACGCCTCACCGGCATCATCCACACGCGCGGCTCGATCCACTAACGATCCGCTGGCACAATGCCAAATGGATGAAAATTTTTTGGTTCTTTTTAAAAAAAAAGAACAGCGCTTCTTTTTGAAAAAGGAAGCAAAATCTTTCGCTCTTATACTGATGCCTGTTGATACGGTCCGAGTCCTGCTGCGGCCCTGATCCAGGCGCTTGGGTTTTGACTTGTTCCGAAGGCTTCGATGGTGCGTCGCCAACTGAGGTAGCTGGGCAGGTTGGCGGTTGCGACCCCGTGGAAGCGGCGCATCCACTCCTTGAGCCTGCCATGATAGGCATTGACGTTGTTGATGTGCCACTCGGGCGCCTCTGGCCGCGGCAGCCCCGGCGCCGGCAACACATGCAACACCAGGCCTGCGCGGCGTGCAAAGGCGCCGATCGCGCGACCGCCGTCGCAGCACAGCTCGGCCGGCGCGCGCAATGCCGCACCCAGCGCCTGACCGATGCTGCGCGCATCCAGGCTGGGCAGCACCGCATCGATCGTCGCCCCGCTGCGGTCGCGCGCGACCATCACTGGGATCTGTTCCTTGGACAGGCCGCGCTTGGACGATTTGCCGCCCCGCTGGCGCGGCGCGCGCGTCATGCCGGCGCGCTTGCCCTTGAAGGACTCAAGGACAAACGTCTCGTCCGCCTCGACAATGCCGGACAGCTGCGCCGGTTTGTCCTGGTTCAGCGCCGCCAGGAAGCGATGCCGCCAGCGGAACGCCGTCGTATAGCTCACCGCGCAGCGCTTGGCCGCCTTGGCGATCGTCTCGCCGGCGATCAACGCTTGCGCCTGGTCGGGCCAGCGCTCGGGATAATGCAGGCCGGATAGCGGCGTTGCGGTCAGCGGGTTGAAGGTCCGGCCACAGGCGGCACAGCGATAGCGCGGCTTGCCGTTGGCACTTCCCCATCGGCCGATGGCGTCGCCGCCACAATGCGGGCAGCCTTGCACGGCCTGCCGCGCTTGACCGATCTGCGACAAAAGCTCCGGCTCGACCGACGCCTCGGCTGGATCGGCCAAAGCCGGCTTGCCGGTCGGGGTTGCGGCTTCGCCCAGAGCCTGCTGCGCCGAGCGCCGCTGCGCAGCATTCAACTGGCCAATCGATGAAAGCCATACCGAAAACACCGCAGCGTCCACAGGCCAGACTCCCTTGCAAACAACAGCGTCAGTCTACCAACATGCTATGCGATAAGAGCGAAATCTTTTTATCCCCTATTTTATCGCGCCGCCATAACGGCGGGACGGTCACGGCAATGGCGCAGGTCCTGGAACAACACTGAGAGACCCGCGTGCAGATTGCGCGAGATCGCCGCCTGATGCTCGCGGCGCGCCGTATTGATGGCGGTGAGCAGCCGGGCCTCGAAATCGGCACGAAAGAGCGCGGCATCGAGCCGGCTTGCCGCATAGTCGGCCGCCCACAGGGAGGCCGAAAGCGCCGCCGTTCCCGCCGCACTGGCCGAGCCGCTGAGTGCCGTCACGATAAGCAGGGTGCCCGACGCGGCCGTCGGGCCGGCAATGGCGAGCCGGAGCGCGACGAACGCCGCCGGGCGCGACATCCGCCAGCGCAGAACATCGTCCTGGCCGATATCACCGGGAACCCTGATCGGTTCGGCGGCGGTCGTCCCCATCATTGTGCCATCGCCGCAGGCCGGAGCATTGCGCGTTCCGTCGGCGCGCACATGCGTCACAACGCCGGATCGCAGCAGGAAGGCCTCGAAGCCCGCCCGCTCCGCCGCGACGATGCGCGTCCACTCGGCGGCCAGTATGCCATCGACATCGCGGATCGTGGCCGCCAGCACCTGGGCAGCCCGCTCCGGCTGCACCACGACGGCACTGAACTCTTCGACGGCGATGGCGGCGATGGCGGCTTCGAACGCGGCACCGATGCCGCTTCGCTCCGTACCTACCGGGGGAAACAGCACCCGGTGCGCGGAGTCCAGTGCTGCGCGGTAGGTGATAACGTAGCTTTGCAGCCAACCATAGGCCCAGCCGGCGTACTCCACGACATTTCCGGCCATCGCGCCATAGAGTCCGGCAAGCCGGTGATCAACGATAGCGTCGGCCAACGCCGCGAGTTGCCGCTGCTCATCTCGCATCCATGCGTCCCGGTCGGTCTCGAACGTGGCCAGTGCCGAGGGCGTGACAGTGAAGTGGAACGCCGCCCCGTCCGAGCCATGCCAGACGAGCGCCACCGAATCGGCCGCCTCCCGTACCGCGCGGGCATGCAACTGCACCACGGCGAGGCTGGCACTCGCAGCGATGACTGCGGCCAAAACGAAGAGCAGAACAGGTCGCCGTTGCAGGGGTGCTGACCATCGGTGCATCATGCCGGGACGAGTGTCCATGCGAGGGTCCGTGTCAGTCATTTGGTTGCGTTCACCGCCATGTTGAGCGAACCATGGCCAGTACTGGCGGCGTTGCTCGGTGTCGCCTTGGCACTCGCGCCGGCGATTGCGCTCTGGGCGACCTGGCGAACGGCCGCGCGGCTGCTGCGTCGGCACTGGCACGAGCCGCTTTGGCGCCGCTGCATTCTGCTGACGGGTATCGCCGGCGGCTGTCTCGCCTTGGCGACGATCCTGGCTGCGCCGATCTCCGGATTGCTCGGGGCGGGGGCCATCTTCATCACGCCCGGCCAGTGGCGGTTGACCGGACCCCAACTACTGCTCGACCGGCTGCCCGAGTTGCTTCTCGGCATGATCCGGTTGTTCGCCGCACCGTTGGGCCTGTTGAACGCACCGGCATTGGCCGGCGCCCTGGGGTTTCTCGGCGCGCTTGCGGCAATTGCCGTACTGGTGCGCCGCACGCGTGCGCCGTCATGGCGTGTCATGGCCGCGATCGCCCTGGCGTTCGGCACGGGGGCGACCGTGCTCTATCTGGTCAGCGTTGCCCTGTGGCTGGTGGCGGCCTTGAACTTCTGGCTGCTTGCCCTGATCCTGCTGGCCTACCAGCATTGGCGGCACGCGAAGGCGTCCTGCGCGCGGTGCGGCGCCCCGTGCTGACAGGGTGCTTGCCAAGCGCCGCCCGAGGTCAACGCGAGCCTAGCCAGTAGGCGATGTATCCGCCGGCGACCGCGCTCGAAACCGCATAGATCCGCGACGCCGCCAGGGCCGAATCGGCAATCGCCGTACCGACGAGCGGTCCACCATGGGCGTAGGTCCCCGGGAACAGATAGGCCCCGAGCACGTTGAAGGCGACGACACCGACCACTGCGCCGGCCGCGATCGCGCCGACATTCACGGTCGGGCCATGCCCGGTCTCTCCCATGATATCGTCGAAGGTGAGGTTCGGCAGGCCCGAGGGCGTGGCAAGCGGTGCGGCCGCGGTCGGGCGCGCGGGCGGCGTCTGTGGCGTCGCGGCCGGCGCCGGAGCGGGGCGGGGCTGGGCCCAACTGGCAGCCGGCGCCGCTATCATCGCCGTAGCCAATGCGAGTAGTCCAAGGAATTTCGTGAACATCGTGATCGTCACTGTGCGGGTCCCCCTGTTGGTCGTGTGCGGGTGGGCGCCATCTTCGACGCGCATGCAAGCGTCATCGGCATTACGGCCGACGCGCCGCGGCCATTGTCGCACTGACGGAAGCCGGATTGGTTACACCAGTCCCGGCAGTGGTGAGGCGCTGGGCCGATCGTGTGGCAGCCCCGGCAAGGATGCCCGACTGAATGTCATGTGGGCGTTGCGCCGTAGTCACCCGTATGGGCTTCACCGCTGGCGCAGGATCAGGTGTGTCGGTATAGTAGAGATAGAGCGGCGTGACCGCCTGACCGAGCGCACAGAACGAGGCGAATACGACGCCGACGATGCCGACATACAGCACCGCCCGGTTCTGCGGCAGCACCACGCCGCCGGCGATCAGATTGACGAGATTCTCACCCCCCAAAGCCAGCGAACCGATGGTCGCGACGGTCCCGGAAATCAGGCAGCCGACGCTCTGCTTCACTTCGGGCGACATCTCGCTGTGATGATGCGGATCGGCAATGCCCGGCGGCATACCCTGGCCACGCGCGTCGATGGGACCGAAGACCAGGCCGCCCGCAATGAGCGCGGCAATCGACAACCGTGACGTCCGCTGGAGCATGCCGTTTCGGCTACGGACGGGCGTGAAATCATAAACACTCATGACGCGCGTGATCCTCGACCGTATCTGGCTTTTCGACAGCCGCCACGCTATCATTTCTGTCATGGCGCAGCAACCCAAATATCGGCCGTCCGTGCCCAGATGATCTCGACATAGATGGCCGTACCGCAACCATCGCCGGAGCCGAATTTCGGCGCCGTGATCATCGCCATCGGCTGCGGTGTCGGCGCGCTGGTGGGCGGCCTCGTGGACGGATGGCTCAACGCGCGCGGCAGTCTTCTCAGCGCACCCGGCATCATGGTTGGCATCGTGTTCGGTGGGTTGCTGGCATCCGTGCTGGTGGATGTCGGCCGCCCGGCCGCCCGGTTGATCCGGGCGCTGCGGCCCGCCCCGCAAGGCGCACCGGCGGCGGTTGCGGAAGCGGTGGCTTCGACCCCCGCCGGCAAGCCCGCCTTGGACCCCAATCGCCCGAGCCTGACCGGGCGGCTGGTGCAGTTGGTCCTCGCGCTCGCCGTGGCCTGCCTCGCCCTGTTCACCACGCGGCTCGTCGCACGCCCCATGGCTGAGTTTCTCGGGATGGCGCCGATCTGGCCCGCACTCGTGATGACCGCCATCGGTGTAGTGACTGCAATCCTGGCCTGGCGGATCGGAGCCGCACTCGCGCGGCATCTCGATTTGACCGCCGAGTAGGACGGCAAGAAGCACCCGCGCGGACCGCGCCATTCATGATGGTTGCGCTGGCCAGATAATCGTGTTGAACATAGGGCTAGAAGCTTGATAGCAGGCACTTCTTCGGGCCGGACTGACCGCGTGTAGGAATGGGACGACGGACGTGCGGATGGCGATAGTCGCGGCAAATTCTGAGCGCCCGGATCCGGGACGAAAGATCCGCGCAGCGCCGGCTCGGCTGCGATCCAGAACCATGGGACCGCGAACCGCATGGGCGGTACCCCTCCTGGCCGCGGCGCTGCAGATCGGCGGATGCAGCACCCGGCGTGATTTCGCCGCGAGCGATCCCGCGGCCCCGCGCGGCGAATATTCACTGCGGGTTGCCGACGCGGCGCTCGCATCCGATGCGCCGGATATCGCATTGCGGATCGCCGACATCATTGCGGAGAAAGACCCGGCCAACGTCGCCGCCGTCATCGCGTGCGGCGATGTGCTCTATGCCATGGGCGAGGTAACGAAGTCGCGCGCCGCCTACCGCGCCGCTCTTGCTCTGAATCCGGCCGCTGCCCAGGCCCATATCGGCCTCGGACGGACGCTGGTCCGTGCCGATCCCCGTGCGGCGGAAGGCGCTTTCCTGGCCGCGCTCGCGCATGATCCGCGCAATACCACCGCCCTCAACAATCTCGGCATCACCCGTGACCTGCTCGGGCGGCGCGACGAGGCGCAATCGGCCTACCGGCAGGCGCTGGCGATCACGCCGGATGTCAAGGTCAATCTCGGTCTGCCCCTCGCTTTGTCCGGGCGGGCCGAGGACGCCGTGCGGCTGTTGCGGCCATTGGCGGATCACGCGGATGCGACGACGCTCTGGCGCAACGACATCGCGGTCGCGTTGACCTTGGCCGGAGATCGTGACGGCGCGCGGCGCGGAGGCCGAGCAGGGAGAACGCCAACAGGGCGAGGGAGCCGTGCTCGGGCACCGTCGCGGCGTCGAACACGGAGTTGTTGTTGCCGAGGCCGTTCAGCGAGACACTCACCGTGTCGCCGGCCGGGCCAATGCCGCTGAAGTTGGGGTTCAGGCCGAACGGATTGTTGTCGTAGAGATCGTCCATCGCGCCGAGGTCGAAGAACATCTGCTAGGAATCCGGCTGCGTGAAGGCGCGGAAGGCCCAGCCGTAGCTGACACCGCTGCCGATGCTGCCGACGATCTGCTGCTGGTTGTTCGGGCCGCCGTTGCCGCTGCCGACGGCGGGAGAGTCGGCGAGGAAGCTGTCGGATTCGAGGTCAAACCGCACGGTCGGGGTGAAGCCGGTGATGCTGCCGCCACTGACGACCCGCACGCCGATGCCCAGGATGTTGTTGCCGTTGGCGAATGCGCCGGTGGAGAAGACGCCGGTTCCGAACCCGGTGACACCTCCGGTCGGGCCGCCGCCGACGGCGCTGCCGCTGACCGAGTCGTTGTTGAAGGTAAAATTCGTCGTGTAGATCTCGTAGACTGCGGTCGTCGAACCCGAGCCGTAGATGCCGAGTTGGTTCGAGAAACCGACGATCGTCCAGCCGCTCCAGGAACTGCCACTGTTGATGTCGACGGGTTGTGCGTGCGATGGCGCGGCCATCGAGAGTGCCAGCATGGCAGCGGCGCCGATGATTGTCTTCTTGGCGTACATTGGGAGCCACCTCTAAAACATTATCGCTAAGACGGGACGGGGATTTGCCGTATCTCTAACCCGAAAAATGCACGAGGGTTGACGGGCATGAGTGCAAGCCATTGATCTGATGTAGGATTCGGTTGTCGACACCCATCCGCATCGATCTGGACGCACCATGCCCGCCAGCGACGAAGCTACCGCCGTTTTACCTGGTCTGTCACCGATCTGCGGTCGGCCGATCGAGGCCCGCTTCGATGGCGGGCTGATGTCCTCCAATGGTGGCCTGCTGGTGCTGCGGCAGATCGTGCAGCGGTTGGGCATCGCCTGGCGTCTTGCCACCCGCATCGACGACCCGCGGGCTTCGGGGCGCATCGCGCACGGCCTCGACGAGATCATCCGCTTCCGCACGCTGATGATCGCCGCCGGTTACGAGGACGGCAATGACGCCGACACCCTGAGGAGCGATCCGCTGTTCAAGCTGGCGATGGACCGCCTGCCCGATCACCGCGACCCGCACCATCGTCGGCACCGGCAGCGAGAACGGCATCCCCTATATCGACATCCGCTTCAGCGGGACGACGTCGTCCGCAGGCACGGCCACGATTCAACTCGAAACCACCACCGGCATCGCGGCCGCAGTCGGACAGGTCTGGTCATACTCCGCCTTCATCAAGCTCGCCGGCGGCAGCATGGCGAACCTGACCGCGCTATCACTGCAATGCACCGAACTGGATAGCGGCGGCGCAACCCTCGTCGCCTACACCACCGCCATCACGCCACCGACCGCGCCCCTCGGCCAGTATCGTCCATCTGGGACGTTCACCGTTGCGGGTGCGACCTGCACCAATCTGCGGCCGCGCTGGCAGATATCCTTCGGCAGCGGCGTCGCCGTCGACATCACCATTCGCATGGGCGTGCCCACCACCGAACAATCCCCGGTCACCACCTCCCCGATCCTGCCACCAATCGGCACGCCCGCGGCAACCACGCGAGCGGTGGACAAGGCGCGCATCACCGGTGCCACGATCGCGCCCGCCTTCTCGCTGCTGGTGCAGTGTCAGGTCCAGGCCGGCGCGACATCGGTGGTGCCTGCCAGCGTCGGCCCGGCCGGGGACTTCAACAACACGGCGTATGTCACCATCGACGGCGCCGGCAGTTGCTCCTGGTACCAGCGCGCCGCCGGCGTGCTGGCCAACCTCACGCCGATCACCGGCAGCGTCAACGCGCCGATCACCCTGGCCGTCGGCACCGACGGCGCCGGCTACGGGTTCGCCCGCTCGGCCACCGGCCGCACGAACGTCCAGGCCTGGACCCACCCCTCGATGGACCGGATTGCCCTCGGCGGGTTGTCGAGCAACGACGGCGCGGCGATGGGTACCGGTACCTACCAGCGTTTCGCATTCTACACGGGCCGGCTGCTGGACACGCAAGTCTACGCGCTGGCTACTGCCGGGTCGAGCCTCGTCGCATCCGCTGTCACCCACGACAGCGGCACCATCAGCGCCAACACTGGCGATGGCGCGAACGGCAATGTCATCCTGCTCCGCAGCAGTGCCGCCAACGGGCGCTACCTCCAGGTCGATATTGCCGCCTCGGGCGCGGCCTACATCGATGTTGGCCGCCTCGTCGCCGGTCCGCTGTGGCGACCCAGCCGGGCCTTCGCTTGTGGCGTCACCGAGGGCCGTCTGATGCTCGACCGGCGCGACCGCAATCCGCTGACGGGTGCCGAATTCCCGGTGCCCGCGCTCGCCAACCCCCGCGTCACCCGGTTCTCCCTGCCGCTCCTCACGAGTGCCGAACTCCGCGGCCAGCATCGCGACATGGTCCGCACCATGGGCGCCGCCGGCGATGCGCTGTGGATCCCCGACACCGGCTTAAGCCAAGCCGAGTTGAACGTCCGCAGCCTGTGGGGGGCGATCGCCGCACCCGGTGAGGAGGCGGTCAGCACGCGGGACAGTCCGGCCGGATCGACCAGGGCGTTTCGGATCACCGAGCGGGTGTGAGGGAGAACGCAGATGCCAGAAGCCAAAGATGTTGCACGGCAGATCGCCGTGCATGAGGCCGTCTGCGCCGAGCGGTGGAATCAGGCCAATGCACGGCCACGTTCCGTGGCTAAATCCGTCAGAAATTGATCACAATTTAGTCAAACCCGCCGCCCCCCCCATCGACGCCACGACGCGCCCGTGCAACGCTTCCGCTCACGAAATCGTTTTCCCGGCCGCCCCCGGTTTGCGTTCCGCCCGGGCTGGCAAGGGAGCATGGTTGAACCCGTGGCCGGAGAAGCAAAATGCGCGTCTGTCCCCCCCCCCCCCCGCGAGTGCCGCTTGCCTT
>CAMDEB010000045.1 GCA_945893085.1 Rhodoplanes serenus
GCCGAGCGACACGCGCACGAAGTCGCGGCCGGTCGCCTTCGCGATCGACTTGCCGAGCGAGGTCTTGCCGACGCCGGGAGGCCCGACCAGGCACAGGATCGGCCCGGTCAGCTTGTTGGCGCGCTGCTGCACGGCGAGATACTCGACGATCCGCTCCTTGACCTTCTCCAGGCCAAAGTGGTCGGCGTCGAGAACCTGCTGGGCGAGCACCAGATCCTTCTTGACCTTGGATTTCTTGTTCCACGGGATAGAGAGCAGCCAGTCGAGATAATTGCGCACGACCGTGGCTTCGGCGGACATCGGTGACATCTGCCGCAGCTTCTTCAGCTCGTGCGTGGCCTTCTCGCGGGCTTCCTTGGAGAGCTTGGTCTTCTTGATCTTGTCTTCGAGTTCGGCGAGCTCGTCCTTGCCTTCCTCGTCGCCCAGCTCCTTCTGGATCGCCTTCATCTGTTCGTTGAGGTAGTACTCGCGCTGGGTCTTCTCCATCTGCCGCTTGACGCGCGTGCGGATGCGCTTCTCGACCTGCAGGACGGAGATTTCGCTCTCCATCAGGCCCAGAACCTTTTCCAGCCGCTCGGTGACGGTCATCGTCTCCAGGATTCCCTGCTTGTCGGGAATCTTGACCGCGAGATGCGAGGCGACGGTGTCGGCGAGCTTGGCGTAGTCGGTGATCTGCTGGACCACGCCGACGACCTCGGGCGAAACCTTCTTGTTGAGCTTCACATAGCTCTCGAATTCGGTGATGACGGAGCGCGCCAGCGCCTCCGCCTCGACCGGCTCACCGACGACGTCTTCGAGCACGACGGCGTCGGCCTCGAAGTAGTCGTGGCGGTCGGTGTACTTGAGAACCTTGCCGCGCTGCGCGCCCTCGACCAGCACCTTGACGGTGCCGTCGGGCAGCTTCAGCAGTTGCAGCACGCTCGCCAGCGTGCCGATCTCGAAGATCGAGTTGGTCGCCGGATCGTCGTCGGAGGCGTTCTTCTGCGTGGCGAGCAGGATGAACGTATCCGAGCGCATCACCTCTTCCAGCGCCTTGATCGACTTCTCGCGGCCGACGAACAGCGGCACGATCATGTGCGGAAACACCACGATGTCGCGCAGAGGCAGAACCGGGTAGGCCCGGGTTTCGCCAGGGGTCAGCGGCGGACGTGGTTTTGCAAGTGTCATTGGCCCGTAGTCCTTGTTGTTGTGCCCCTCCCCCGCAACCCGCTTTGGCGGCGCAGCGGTGGAGTGCCGATGAACCGTAGGGAGAGCCGTGTCCGGAACTGCTTCCGCGAATCTACCTACGTCGTTTTCAGTCGTGGACTATTAGGTGGATACAGGTGGCCGGAGTGTCAAGTAAGCCTGTAGATTCAAGCAAATATGGCCGCCGATCCGCCGTGCGGCGAATCGTGGGCAGCCCATCACGCGAGGCTTGAGAACGCGGTGGTCAGGCGGTCTGGCCGGCGTCGCCGGCACGGTCGGCGTAGATGTAGAGCGGACGGGCGGTGCCCTCGACCACTTCCTTGGAAATCACGACCTCCTCGACGCCTTCGAGGCTCGGCAGGTCGAACATGGTGTCGAGCAGAATCTGTTCCATGATCGAGCGCAGGCCCCGGGCGCCGGTCTTGCGGTCGATCGCCTTGCGGGAGATGGCGCCGAGCGCCTCCTCGGCCAGCGTCAGATCGATCGATTCCATCTCGAACAGCCGCTGGTATTGTTTTACCAGCGCGTTCTTCGGCTCGACCAGGATCTTCTTCAGCGAGGCCTCGTCCAAATCCTCGAGCGTCGCGACCACCGGCAGGCGGCCGACGAACTCGGGGATCAGGCCGTACTTGAGCAGATCCTCGGGCTCGCACTCGCGGAAGATTTCACCGGTCTTGCGATCCTCCGGCGCGCGCACCGTGGCGCCGAAACCGATCGAGGTGGCGCGGCCGCGCGCGGAAATGATCTTGTCGAGGCCGGCGAAGGCGCCGCCGCACACGAACAGGATGTTGGTGGTGTCGACCTGCAGGAACTCCTGCTGCGGATGCTTGCGCCCGCCCTGCGGCGGCACCGAGGCGACGGTGCCTTCCATGATCTTCAGCAGCGCCTGCTGCACGCCCTCGCCCGAGACGTCGCGGGTGATCGAGGGGTTGTCGGATTTCCGCGAAATCTTGTCGATCTCGTCGATGTAGACGATGCCGCGCTGGGCCTGCTCGACATTGTAGTCGGCCGACTGCAGCAGCTTCAAAATGATGTTTTCGACGTCCTCGCCGACGTAGCCGGCTTCGGTGAGCGTCGTCGCGTCGGCCATGGTGAACGGCACGTCGAGGATGCGCGCCAGCGTCTGCGCCAGCAGCGTCTTGCCCGACCCGGTCGGACCGATCAGCAGGATGTTCGACTTCGCCAACTCGACGTCGTTGTGCTTGGCTTGGTGATTGAGCCGCTTGTAGTGGTTGTGGACGGCGACCGCGAGCACCTTCTTGGCGTGGTCCTGGCCGATCACGTAATCGTCGAGGACCTTGCGGATTTCCTTCGGCGTCGGGATGCCGTCGCGCGACTTCACCAGTGAGGATTTGTTCTCCTCGCGGATGATGTCCATGCACAGCTCGACGCACTCGTCGCAGATGAACACGGTCGGACCGGCGATGAGCTTGCGCACCTCGTGCTGGCTCTTGCCGCAGAACGAGCAATAAAGCGTGTTCTTCGAATTGCTGCCGCCGACTTTGCTCATCCCGTTCTCCGTAACCCCGAGGCGCGCGGGGCCGACCCTTTCATACTGCCTCCGCGCTAAAAAACCGTAGCGCGGCTGTCACAATTTCCCCCGAACCGATCCCGAGAATACTAGCGAACACGCTAGTAGAGGAACAATCAAGATTTGATTAACGATAACGCAGCCGCGCGCAATGGCTTTTTCAGGGCCGTTGCCCCGGCAGGGCCGTGCCACCGTCCGTTCAGGGCTTGGCGCCGGGTTCCTCCGGCCGCTTTTCGATCACCTTGTCGATCAGGCCGAAGTCCCTGGCGGTCTCCGCGGTCAGGAAGTAGTCGCGCTCCAGAGCGTCCTCGATCCTCTTGATCGGCTGTCCGGTGTGTTTGACGTAGATATCGTTGAGCCGCTTCTTCAGGTTCAGGATCTCCTGGGCGTGCAGCATGATGTCGGTGGCCTGGCCCTGGAACCCGCCGGACGGCTGGTGGACCATGACCCGGGCGTTCGGCAGCGCATAGCGCAGCCCCTTGGCGCCAGACGCCAGCAGCAGCGAGCCCATCGAGGCGGCCTGCCCGCAGCACAGCGTCGAAACCGGCGGGCGGATGAACTGCATGGTGTCGTAGATCGCCAGGCCGGCCGTCACCAGCCCGCCCGGCGAGTTGATGTACATGGAGATTTCCTTCTTCGGATTCTCCGCTTCCAGGAACAGCATCTGGGCGACGACCAGCGTCGCCATGCCGTCTTCGATCGGGCCGGTGATGAAAATAATCCGCTCCTTGAGGAGCCGAGAGAAAATGTCATAGGCGCGCTCGCCCCGGTTGGTCTGCTCGACCACCATCGGGACAAGGTTCATGTAAGTTCTAACCGGATCCTGCATCTCGTCTCCCCTGGCGTGGCGGGCCACGCCGAATCGCGCTTGCCGCCGGGCCTATATAGGTTCGCGCGCCGTCGATACGAAGGCCCGCGATCGGTGTTGTGGGCGACAGCGCGAGACGGCTACTGGCCGCCGCCGTCGCCGATGGTATAGGGCGCCTAGAACAACGGGTGGGCGTAGGCGAACAGCGCTTTGCCGCTTTCGTCGGCAAAGTTCCGCTCATCAAGTAATCCGACCCTCGGCTGCCGCAAGGCCTTTCCGCGCGTCAGCTTGCCGGTGCCGGCTCGTCTTCCTTGTAGAGCTCCTCGCGCGGCACCGTCTTTTCGGTCACCTTGGCGAGCTCAAGGATGAAGTCGATCACCTTGTCCTCGAAGATCGGCGCGCGCAGGCTCGCCGACGCATTGGGATTATTACGGAAGTAATCCCAGATTTCCTGCTCCCGGCCGGGAAGCTGCCGGGCCCGGTCCATCACCGCGCGCGTCAGCTCCTCGTCGGTGACCTTGATGCTGTTGCGCTCGCCGATCTCGGCGATGACGAGGCCGAGCCGCACGCGCCGTTCGGCGATGGCGCGGTATTCCTCCTTCGCCTTCTCCTCGGTCGTGCCCTCGTCGGCGAAGGTGCGCTTCTGCCCCTGCAGGTCCTCGTTGACGGTCTTCCAGACGTTGTTGAACTCGTCCTCGACCAGCGTCGGCGGCGGCTCGAACTTGTGGGTCTTGTCGAGCGCGTCGAGCAACTGCCGTTTGACGCGCTGGCGCGACACGCCGGCGTGTTCGCGGGACACGCGGTCCTTGACCGCCTCCTTGAGCTTGGCGAGCGATTCCAGGCCGAGCGACTTGGCGAACTCGTCATCGATGGTGACGTTGCCGGCGGCTTCAACGAGCTTGGCCTTGACGTCGAACTGGGCGTTCTTGCCGGCGAGATGCGCGGCCGGATAGGCCTCCGGGAATGTCACGTTGACGGTGCGGCTGTCGCCCGCGGCGATGCCGATGAGCTGATCCTCGAAGCCGGGAATGAAGGTGTTGGAGCCGATGTGGACGGTCACATCGCCGCCGGTGCCGCCTTCGAACGCCTTGCCGTCGATCGAGCCGGTGAAGTCCATCGTCACCCGGTCGCCCTTCTCGGCCTTGGCGCCCTCGCCCTTGCTGGCGAACGGCTTGTTCTGCTCGGCGATGCGGGCCAGAGCCTCCTCGACCTCGGCGTCGGTCACCTCGGCCGTCAGCTTCTCGATCTCGATGCCCTTGAAGTCGGCGAGTTCGATCGCCGGCATGATCTCCATCGCCACCGTGTAGGCGAGATCGCCGCTGCCCTCGAAGACCTTCTCCACCTCGGCCTGTTCGGTCGGCAAGGTGACGTCGGGCTCGCGCGCCAGCTTGAAGCCGTGGTCGGTGATGATTTTCGCATTGGCCTCGCGCATCGCGCCTTCGATCGCCTCCGCCATCGCGGAGCGGCCGTACAGCCGCTTGAGATGCCCGACCGGGACCTTGCCCGGACGGAAGCCGTTGATGCGGACCTTGTCCTTGAGCTCGACCAGCTTCTCGTCGACCTTGGCGGCGAGATCGGTGGCGGGCAGCACGACCTTGAATTCGCGCTTGAGGCCGTCGCTGGCAGTCTGAGTCACTTGCATCACATCATCTTCTCTTTGCGTGCCGCTTTGCGGCGTTTTTCGATTTCGAGCGGAAGCGGATTCCGACCGGCGGCGAGCCGAGCGTGGTGCGGGCGGAGGGACTTGAACCCCCACGACTTGCGTCACGGGAACCTAAATCCCGCGCGTCTACCAGTTCCGCCACGCCCGCCCGAAGGCTTTGTGCAGCACCGCTATCGGTCGAGCGGCGCGGCTTATATCATGAGGATGCAGCAACGCACATCACAATAATAGGGCGCATTTCGGGGCCGCTGGAAGCGTCGGCGATCGAGCGCGATGAGCAGCGTCGAGATGACCCTGAGCAAGGGCCGTGAGCGCTCATGGCCAGGCCCCGAGATCGATGAACAAGCGCCGATAGACGGAGCGCAGCGCCTCCGGCAGGTCCTCCGCGATCAGTCCCGGACCCGCCTCGATGCCGGTTTCGCCGTGCAGCCAGACCGCCGCGCTGGCCGCCTGGAACGCCGGCATTCCCTGCGCCAAAAGCCCGGCGACGAAGCCCGCCAGCACGTCGCCGGAGCCTGCGGTCGCGAGCCAGGGCGGGGCATTTTCGGCAATCGAAACAAGGCCATCAGGGGATGCCACCACGGTGTCGGCGCCCTTGAGGACCACCACCGCGCCGGAGATCGCCGCGGCGGCTCGGGTGCGATCACATTTCGATGTTATTTCAGATGTTTCAAGCGGGTTTTTGAACAGATGATTGAACTCACCTTCATGCGGCGTGATAACAGTCGGCGCTGATAGCTTTGCTTTGACAGCGGAAAACAACGTTTGAGGCTGCTCGGCAAAGCTCGTCAGCGCATCCGCGTCGAGCACCACGGCTCGCTCGCCGCTCAGCGCTGCCTGCACCATCTCACGCATTCTCGTTCCGACCCCGCCGCCCGGACCGAGCACCACGGCGTTGATGCGCCGGTCCGAAAGCATCGCGGAAAATTGAGCCGCATCATCGACTTGCCGCACCATGACGGCGAGGCTCGCCGCGCCGTTGACGGCCAGCGCCTCACCCGGGCTGGCCAGCGTGACCAGCCCTGAGCCGGCCCTGAGCGCCGCGCGAGCAGCCAGTCGGGCGGCGCCGGTCGAAGCGATGCCGCCGGAGACCACGACGGCATGGCCGCGGGCATATTTGTGGGCGTTGCTCGCGGGCACTGGGAACTGCTCAGCCCACAGTCCAGGGCCGTTGAGCAGCGTGCTCGGCCGCACTCGCGTCAGTACGGAATTGGGAATGCCGATGTCCGCGACCCTGAGCACCCCGCAATGCAGCCGGCCGGGGATCAGCACATGCCCGGGCTTCCTTCGGAAGAAGGTCACGGTCTCACCCGCCCGCACCGCCGCGCCCATGACCGCGCCGCTGCCGCCATTGATGCCACTTGGAAGATCCACCGCGATCACCGGCACGCCGGAACTGTTGATCGCCTCGATAATTTCCCGGGCGGCCCCCTCCACCGGCCGGTCGAGGCCGGCGCCGAACAGCGCATCGACGGTGACGCCGGCGCCTGCGAGCGCCTGCGGCGAGGCCGGAATGGTCTGGCCCTGCCAGCGTCGCGCCGCCTCCGCCGCATCGCCCTTGAGCCGGCCGCGTTCGCCCAGCAACAGCAGCCGGACCGGAAAGCCGCGGCCTTCGAGGATGCGGGCTGCGACAAAGCCGTCGCCGCCGTTGTTGCCGGGACCGGCCACGACACAGACTTGGGGCGCGCCGTTCGGATAGCGCCGCGTCACCGCGTCGGCGACCGCACGGCCGGCGTTCTCCATCAAGGCAATGCCGGTAATGCCGCCCTCGATCGCGAGACGGTCGGCCTCGGCCATTTCCGCGGGCGTCAGCAGCTCGATCATGGTTGGGAACAGTACCGGCGCGGGACGTGGCTGTCACAGCGCCAGGGCCTTGACCGCAAGTTAGGCAACCTGCCTAAACTCCGGGCAGAACCATTGCAGGGCTGGGAACGGCGCAGGCCGGGACCGCGCTAACCACGCAAAAACACTGGCTTTTACGGCTTTCTCGCGTTGGCACGGACCCTGCTATCGAACGGTGTGGCGCTTCCGGTGAGGTTTCCGGACAGCCGGGAGAAGGAACGCGATGAAGAAGATCGAGGCCGTCATCAAGCCATTCAAACTCGACGAGGTGAAGGAGGCGCTGCAGGAGGTTGGCCTGCAGGGCATCACGGGGACCGAGGCCAAGGGCTTCGGCCGCCAGAAGGGACACACCGAGCTCTATCGCGGCGCCGAGTACGTCGTGGATTTCCTGCCCAAGGTGAAGATCGAGATTGTGCTGGGTGACGAGATGGTCGAAAAAGCCATCGAAGCGATCCGTCGCGCCGCGCAAACCGGCCGCATCGGGGACGGAAAAATCTTCGTCTCGAACGTCGAAGAGGTCATCCGGATCAGAACGGGGGAATCCGGAATCGACGCCATTTGAACCGCAACTCCACCCGCCATTCAATCTCTCACTCCCCTTGAAAGGGTAAGCATTCCATGACGACCGCCAAGAATGTCATGAAGATGATCAAGGACAACGACGTGAAATACGTCGATTTCCGGTTCACCGATCCGCGCGGCAAGTGGCAGCACGTCACCTTCGACGTCACGATGATCGAAGAGGACACGTTCGCCGAAGGCCAGATGTTCGACGGCTCCTCGATCGCCGGCTGGAAGGCGATCCACGAGTCCGACATGAACCTGATGCCGGACCCGGCCAGCGCCACCATCGATCCGTTCTTTGCCGAAACCACGCTGGTATTGGTCTGCGACGTGCTCGAGCCGACCACCGGCGAGCCCTACAACCGCGACCCGCGCGGCATCGCCAAGAAGGCCGAGGGCATGGTCAAGTCGATGGGCGTCGGCGACACCATCTTCTTCGGCCCGGAAGCCGAGTTCTTCGTGTTCGACGACGTCAAGTACAAGGTCGATCCCTACAACACCGGCTTCAAGCTCGACTCCAGCGAGTTCCCGACCAATACCGACCGGGACTATGAGGGCGGCAATCTCGGTCATCACGTCGGCACCAAGAAGGGATATTTCCCGGTGCCGCCGCAGGATTCGATCCAGGACATGCGTTCGGAGATGCTCGCCGCGATGGCGCGCATGGGCTGCGTGGTCGAGAAGCATCACCACGAGGTGGCCTCAGCCCAGCACGAGCTCGGCTTGAAGTTCGCGCCGCTCACGGTGATGGCCGATCGGATGCAGATCTACAAGTATTGCATCACCCAGGTCGCCAACATCTACGGCAAGACCGCGACCTTCATGCCGAAGCCGATCTATGGCGACAACGGATCGGGCATGCACTGCCACCAGTCGATCTGGAAGGCCGGCAAGCCGGTGTTCGCCGGCAACAAATACGCCGACCTCTCGGAGACTTGCCTGTCCTACATCGCCGGCATCATCAAGCACGCCAAGGCGATCAACGCCTTCACCAACCCGACGACCAACTCCTACAAGCGTCTGGTCCCGGGCTACGAGGCGCCGGTGCTGCTCGCCTACTCGGCGCGCAACCGCTCCGCCTCCTGCCGCATCCCCTACACCACCAACCCGAAGGCCAAGCGCGTCGAAGTTCGCTTCCCCGATCCGCTGTGCAATCCGTATCTCGGCTTCGCCGCGATGCTGATGGCGGGGCTCGACGGCATCAAGAACAAGCTGCATCCCGGCGAGGCGATGGACAAGGATCTCTACGATCTGCCGCCGAAGGAATTGAAGCGGATTCCGACCGTGTGCGGCTCGCTCCGCCAGGCGCTGGGCGAGCTCGAAAAGGACAACGCCTTCCTCAAGGTCGGCGGCGTGTTCGACGACGACTTCATCGAGAGCTACATCGAGCTGAAGATGACCGAGGTGATCCGCTTCGAGCACACCCCGCATCCGGTCGAGTTCGATATGTATTACTCGGCGTAAGCCGTTCACTTCATCACTGCTACAGGCGACGAAACGGAAAGGGCGCTCTTCGGAGCGCCCTTTTTGCCAGTCGCAGAAGCGAAATTCGCGGCCGCTCATCCGGCGCCAGGGTGTGGAAACTCCACCAGCGATCCGTCGTGCTCGATCAGGACCCGGCCGAAGGCAATGCCGGCGCTCTTCATCTCGCCGACGATATCGGCGGCGCGCCACTGCGACGGAATGATCACAACGTCTGCGCCGTGGGTCAGCAACCAGTCGCGAGCCCGGATCTCCTGGCGCGTGCCAGGCACGAAGGTGCCGACCTTGGCTGCGTCCGAGTCCACCACCACCGGGAAGCGCTCCGCGTCGACGCCATACCGGCACATGAACGCAGCGGATTTTCCGGTGCCGCCCCAGATCGCGACCCGAGTGCCATTGCGGCATAGCTCCGCCAACTGTTCGGAGATGGCGTGAAGGCCGGTTTCGGCGTGCGCCAGAAACGCACTGGACTCCTTTGCGAAGTTGCCGGCCGAGCTGGCTGTGCCGATGCGCACGAACCCGAACACCACCTCTCCGCCATAGCCGTGACCGATGTCCAGAACTTCGGTCGAGGCGCGCGAAAGCATGCGGACGAATGAGTTGGTCGTGAATTGAGAGCTGTGCTCGTAATAGAAATCGACCGTCCGCCTGTTCTTGATCGCATTGTCGATACAAGGCACCTCGAAATAGGCGAGCGGCGCAATGTCGAGATTGGAGGCGGCAAAGGACATGCCTTGAAGGAACCCGAGCGGGTTGACCAGATGTTCGAGCACATGCCGGCTGATCACCAGATTGGGCTTGAGTTCCGCGAGGTGACGTGAGGGCTCGAACAGTTCAGCACGGAATTCTATATTGCCCGATCCTTGAGACGCGCCGTGCGGATCGAAGCCGATGTAGCGGCCGGCCGAACGATGATTCGACAAGGCGCCGAGAAAACTCCCATCGCCATGGCCGATTTCGACGACGGTCGGAGCTTCCGGAAGCCGCGCCATGATG
The DNA here is from genome assembly GCA_945893085.1 of Rhodoplanes serenus. Lineage (GTDB taxonomy): Bacteria > Pseudomonadota > Alphaproteobacteria > Rhizobiales > Xanthobacteraceae > Z2-YC6860. Next base: position 10,072 of record CAMDEB010000045.1, read on the forward strand.
TCTTGCTGCGTCTTCTCCAGAAACTTGGACCAGTTGACCGCCCGGTTGAACATCAGGTTCGGCTTGGTCGAATAGGGGACGTTGGCGTAATCGAAAGCGGCATTGAAAACGTGGCCGCAGCCGACGCATCGAACGAAGTCCAAAGCGTAGCGAGGCAAGGCTTGCGCGGCGGCAGCGCTTTCCGGCCAGGCAATTGTCGCCAAAGGTTGCCGCCCGCCGTCGTAAAAAGGCACGGCGACACGATGGCCACAGGCCGGGCAGGTTTCTTGACGAAAATCGGGGGCCGACACGACGTTCACCTCTCTTCCGTGGTGTGCCCGGCGCACCAAGCGTTCCACATGACGCGATAGGCATTTTCGAGAGACACGGCGAATCGCGGCCCGTCGCTGAATGGAGAGCTTTCCATCATTGGCCGCAGGTTGCTACGCAGCATGGCAAGCTGCGGGCGGTCGTCGGCCAGACGGGCCACCGTTCTCACGTAACCGTCGCGATCGTCGGCCACCAGGTCGGCAAGCCCAACGGTGGCCAGGATGCTTTCGCTGACACGACCAACCCAGCGATCGCCTCGCAGCGTTACCACCGGCACGCCCATCCACAGCGTCTCGGCGGTCGTTGTGCCGCCACCGAAAGGAATCGGATCGATCGCAATATCAACCCGGTTATAGGCCGCGAGCAGTTCGGCCCGCGGCGCCGAGCCCTCCAAGATCAATCGGTCGGCACTGATGCCGCGGGCGGCGAATTGATCCATCACGTTCCGGCGCGCCGGGGGATGGCTTAAACTTTTGGTTTTCAGAAACAACTTGGCGCCGGGCATGTTGGTTAGGACTTCGGCCCAAAGGCTAATTGTGCCGGCTGTAACCTTGGCCCAGTTGTTGAAACATCCCAACGTCAGCGGTTCGTCCGCGGCGATCGGCCGAACGGTGATCGGAACGTCGAGTTCAGGCGGCGCAAAGCACAAGTAGCTGTCGGGCAGCCGCCAGATTTTCTCGGTAAAGAACGGCTCATCACCGGGCGGCGCCACGAAGCGGTCGGCCAAGATGTAATCCATCGCGGCAAGCCCGGTCGTGCCGAAATATCCCAAGTAGGTGGCTTGAACCGGCGCCGGCCTGATCGCGAACAACGGTAACCGGTTCATGGCGGTATGGCCGGAGAGATCGACGAGAATGTCGATGCCGTCGCGCCGGATCATCGCGGCGGCATCGGCATCCGACACCTCGACGATGGTCCGCCACTGATCGGCCGTCTCCTGCAGACGTTTCGTCATGGCGTCGACGACAGGGGAGTTGCTGTAGCAGATCACCTCGACGTTGGCGCGATCATGGGCCGTCAGGACGCGGGCGAGAAAATATCCGACCGGATGGTCGCGGAAATCGGCTGAGACATAACCGATGCGGATGCGCCGGTCGGGGTCGGGCGTGTTGCGAAAATCCGGGGCGCGGATCGATCGCTCAAACTGTCGGGCAAAGGCCTGCGTCTGGATGAGGAAGTCAGCGTTGGAATGCCGCGCCGAGTAGTGGAGCGTCATCAGAAAATTTCCGCGCGCCTCCGTGAACTCGGGATTGAGGGCAACCGCACGCTGATATTGCGCCAGTGCCGCGTCTAATTCGCCCTGGTCCTTGAGCGCATTTCCGAGGTTGTTGTGCGCCTCGGGATAGTTCGGCTTGAGGGCAATCGCGCGCCGATACTGCGTCACCGCCTCATCCAATTTGCCCTGCTCCTTGAGCACACTCCCGAGGTTGGTGTGCGTGGCGTGGTCAGGCTTGAGGGCAAGCGCACGCTGATAGTGCGCCATGGCCTCATCCAATTTGCCCTGGTCCTGGAACACGGTTCCGAGGTTGTGGTGCGCCTGGGCGTAGTCAGGATTGATGGCAAGCGCACGCCGATACTGCGCCATCGCCTCATCCAATTTGCCCTGGTCCTTGAGCACGTTCCCGAGGTTGTTGCGCGCCTCGGCGTAGTCCGGATTGAGATCGAGGGCCCTGCGGTAACAGGCGGCGGCCTCGTCCCATTTTCCGAGCGCCCTGAGGGCGGCGCCAAGATCGGAATGGTATTGAGCCACTTTGGCGTTGATCGCGATCGCCTGAGCGAACAGGTCCACGGCCAGATCATGGCGTCCCGCCTGGTAGGCCACCAAGCCGAGCAGATGCAGGCTCGCGCAATGGCGGGGATCGGCTGCCACAACCTGCCGATAGAGCCGTTCGGCTTCGTCCAGGCGCCCGACGTGATGATGTCGAACGGCGTCGACGAACAGCTCTTGAACGCGCCCTGATGCTGCTTGCATCGCGGGCCGGCCCTGCTTCTGTGCCGCCCGGCGCTGTTGGCGATTCATCTCTCCCCCTGTCATCCCCGGGTGTGCGAAGCACCGAGGCCGACATTGGCGAGAAATTCGTGATTCGCGCCAGCGCACCTTTGCAGCCGAGACGACGGAGGTTGCGCAGAGGTGGCGCAGGGCTGGTTCGAATGTGGTTCGGAATGGATTTGCCGCGCCGGCAAACACTCAACAATTCAATATTTTACGAATGGGAACGAGGGTGCTCTTAATTCCAGACGTGCAAGGACCCGTGCAGCAACATGAAAAAACCCCGGCACAGGCCGGGGTTTTCTCGTTTCGCAATCTTTAGCGTGTCGGAGGCTTGGCGGTGCCGGTACCCGGCGCAGATCCCTGCTCCTGGCTGCCGGTTCCGGCCGGTGGCGGTGTCGCCGGGCCGCTGCCAGCTGTGCCCGCGCGTGCGATAGGCGACGCGTGGGCAGGCGCCCCTTGTGCCGCCAGCGGCCCGGCAGCACTATTCGGCCAACCGGGGCTCATCGGCGATGGGCTTCTGCAACAACGCGCGCGACAGGGAGGGTAACGTGATCAGGAGATTGCTGCCGTTCATCGGCTTCGCGGCCGCCGAGACGTGGACCACGGCCGCGCCGGCGCAGGAAATCAAGCTGACGCTGGCGGACCAGAATTCGCCGCAGGCATGGGGACCCACCAACGCACTTCAGCCGTGGGTCAAGCAGATCGAAACCGCGACCAAGGGACGCGTCAAGATCGAGGTGTTCCCGTCACAGACGCTGGTCAAGGGACCGGACATGTGGCGGCAGGTGCGCGCCGGCGTGGTCGACATCGGCTGGTGCTTCCACGGCTACTGGCCCGATCAGACGCCGCTCGCCGACGTGATCTCGCTGCCGTTCCTGCCGACCAAGAGTGCCGAGCAGGCGAGCGAGGTGCTCTGGAAGCTCTACGAAAAGTATCCGGCAATCCAGAAGGAGTTCTCGGACGTCGTGCCGCTGCTGCTCTACACCACCTCGCCGTATTTCCTGCTCACCACGAAGAAGCAGGTGAAGACGCTGGAAGACCTCAAGGGCATGAAGATCCGCATTCCCGGAGGGCCGCCGACCGAAATGGCCAAAGCGCTCGGCGCGGTGCCGGCGCCGATCCCGATGCCCGACATGTACCAGGCGCTGGACAAGGGCGTGGTCGACGGCATGGGCGTGCCTTGGGAGGCGGTCCAGGGCTTCCGGCTGTATGAGGTGGCGAAATACTACACCATGGTGCCGACGTTCAGCGCGTACTTCTCGCTCTGCGCCAACAAGCAGAAATGGGCGAGCCTGCCGCAGGACGTGCGCAACCAGATCATGGGCGTCAGCGGCCTCGCCGGCGCGAAGTTCTGGGGCAAGAACTTCTTCGACACCGCCGAGACCGACGCGCTCGCCAAGATCAAGGCCGGCAAGCACGCGATGGAACGCTACGACGTTCCCGAGGCCGAGGTCGCGCGCTGGCGCAACGTCGCCGGCGAGCCGCTGTGGAACGAGTGGGTGAAGAAGATGGAGGGCAAGGGCCACAAGGAGGCCCGCGCGATCCTCAACGACGCGCTCGAAATGCTCAAGAAGTAGCGGCGGTTCGGCCCCGGTTGCGGCGCGTGGCAACCGGGGCGGCGTCCTCTCATGCAAGCCCTCGGAACGATACTGCGGCGCTGCGAGCTGGTGCTGGTCTACGCAGCCGTGGTCGCTTGCGCCGCCATGATGCTGCTGACCAGCGCCGACGCGCTCGCGCGCTATCTGCTCAACAGCCCGATCCTCGGCGCCTATGAGGTCACCGAGAAATACCTGATCGTCATGGCGATCTTTCTCGGCCTGTCCTACGCCTATCGCGGCGGCGTGTTCATTCGCGTCACCTTGCTGGTGGACCGTCTGCCGCCGCGCGGGAAATTGCTCGCCGATCATTTCGCGCACGCGCTGTCGATCGGCTATTGCCTGATCTTCATGTTCGCAACCGGCCAGCAGGCGGTGCGGGCGCTGTCCGACGACACGACCATGAGCGTGCTGCCGGTGCTGATTGGCCCGGCCTATTGCTTCGTCCCGCTCGGCTTCCTGGCGCTCACCATTCTCATGCTGATCGATCTGCCACGGGTGCGCCGGGGCGAGGCCATGCTGTTCGCGCACGAAGTGCCCGAGAGCTAGCCCAGAACGCTTCGATGACCACCACCCTCCCCCTCGTCGTCCTGTTGCTGATGCTGCTGATCGGCACGCCGATCGCGGTCGCGCTCGCGGGCGCCGGCATGCTGGGCATCTATCTCGTCACCGGCGATTTTTCCAAGCTGCTCGGCATCCTCAGCCTGGTGCCGTTCAGCACGGTCGCCGACTACGCGCTCACCACCATCCCGATGTTCATCCTGATGGCGTATTTCTCGGCCTCGAGCGGGCTGGCGCGCGATCTTTACAACGCCGCGGCCGCCTGGCTGTCGCACGTCAAGGGCGGGCTCGCGATCGCGACCGTGTTCGCCTGCGGCATCTTCGGCGCGATGTCGGGCGCGAGCACGGCTGCGGCCTCGGTGATGTCGAAGATCGCCATGCCGGAGATGCGCCGGCACGGTTATTCTGAGGAGCTCGGCGCCGGCGCGATCGGCGTCGGCGCCACGCTCGACATCCTCATTCCGCCGAGCATCGCGATGGTGATCTACGGCATCGCCACGCAGACCTCGATCGGCAAGCTGCTGATTGCGGGCATCGTGCCGGGGATCATCGTCGGCTTCTTCCTCTGCGTGATGATCTACGGCTGGGTCGTCATCAGCCCCAGGCACGCGCCGGCGACCTTCCGCACCCCGCGCGCGGAGCGCTGGGCGAGCCTCGGCCGGGTCTGGCCGAGCCTTCTCCTGATCGTGCTGGTGCTGATCATGCTCTACAGCGGCGTCGCGACGCCGACCGAGGTCGGCGCGCTCGGCGCTCTGCTGGCGGCGATGATCGGCGCGGCGTTCGGCCGGCTCACCGTGGCGGGCGCGATCGACGCGCTGAAATCGACGATCCGCACCTCGGCGATGATCTTTTTGATCCTGATCGGCGCGACCGTGTTCGGCTACTACATGACGCTGAGCCGAATCCCGCAGGAGGTGGTGACGCTGGTCACCGCCATGGAGCTCAACCGCTGGGTCGTCATCATCGGCATCGTGGTCGTCTACTTCGTCATCAGCATGTTCATGGATGAGATCCCGCTGTTGCTGTTGACGCTGCAGCTCACGTTTCCGCTGATCACCTCGTTGGGCTTCGATCCGATCTGGTTCGGCGTGCTCTCGATGCTGATGGTGGCGATGGGGCTGGTGTTCCCGCCGGTGGGCCTGCTTGCCTTCATCGTCAGCGCGACCGCGGGCGTCGACCTGATGAAGGTCTACAAGGGCACCAGCATCCTGATGCTGTCGATCGTGGCGACGACGGTGCTGGTGATGATCTTCCCGCAGATCGCGCTGTGGCTGCCGGCGACGATGCGCTAGCGCATGATCCAGAAAAAACCTGCCCCGGACTTGATCCGGGGTGGTGACCGGTTTTCCGAAAAGATCATGCGCAAACGGAAGTGAGCCTTAAAGTGCGACGATGACGATCGCAAACGCCGCAGCGGTGGCAGCCGCCGCGATCAGGGCGTAGCGCTCGTGCCACCGCGGTCCGTAGGCGCCGGCCTCGCGCCGCACCGCAATCACCTCGGCCTCGTATTCGTCCGCGGAGGAATACGGGCAGGCCAGCGCCATTCCGGCGCGCGCGACATGGGCTTCGAGCGCCAGAACGTCAACCTGCGGGCGGGACGGATTCCACATGCCCAAAATCGTAGCAGAGCCAAGTAAAGGACCGGTTTGCGTCCGAATTCGCGCCTGATTCCAACGTGCTAGGGCAATGCCAGGGCTGGCGCCCCGATCGGCGGAACGGTTTCGGCGGCGGGGCTTGGCGCTGCCGCGTCCGCCATGACCACCCGATTTCGGCCGTTCTTCTTGGCGCTGTAGAGCGCCTCATCGGCGCGCGCGATCAATGGTTCGATCGTGGTGGGCGGCACCGCGGACGCCGCGCCGATGCTCACCGTCGAGCCGATCTGGTGGCCGGAAATTTCCACGCCCGCGGCCTGGAACGCCTGGCGCACGCGCTCGGCCACCAGCACCGCGTCGTTCATAGTGCCGGGCAGGATCGCCACGAACTCCTCGCCGCCGAGCCGGCCGATCACGTCGGTTGTCCGCATCGAGGCGCTCGCGGTCGCCGCGAACAGTTTTAGCGCATCGTCGCCGACCGCGTGGCCAAAGCGGTCGTTGA
>CAMDEB010000046.1 GCA_945893085.1 Rhodoplanes serenus
CCATCAAGTCCATCAGCCGCCGCCGCCAATCCGTTTTTCGACGACTGGGACACGCCGTTCGGCGCCCCGCCGTTCGATCGGATCAAGCCGGAGCATTTCGCGCCGGCGTTCGACCGGGCGTTTGCCGAGCACGCCGCCGAGGTCGAGGCTATCGCCGCCGATTCGGCGACGCCGACTTTCGACAACACCATCGTCGCGCTGGAGAACAGCGGCCGGGCGCTGGCGCGCCTCGACGCGGTGTTTCACCATCTCGTCGGCACCGACTCTGACGATACGCTGCTCGCGATCGAGCGCGACGTCTCGCCGCGCGATGCCGCGCACTGGAACAAGATCCGCATGAATGAGGCGCTGTTCAGGCGCATCGACACGCTGCATCGCAATCGCGGCGACCTAAAGCTTTCGCCGGAGCAGGCGCGGGTGCTGGAGCGCTACCACACGCTCTACCGGCGCAACGGCGGTGCGCTCGACGCCGGCAACAAGAAGCGCCTCGCCGCGATCATCGAGCGGCTGGCGTCGCTCGGCACCGATTTTAGCCAGAACATGCTGGCCGACGAGCAGGCCTATGCGCTGGTGCTCGACAGCGAGGACGAACTCGCCGGCCTGCCGGATTTCGTGCGCACTGCTGCTCGCGCCGCAGCAGAGCAGCGCGGCATGCCGGGCAAGCATGCCATTACCCTGGCGCGATCCAGCGTCGAGCCATTCCTGCAGTTCTCCAGCCGCCGCGATCTGCGGGAAAAGGCGTTCCGCGCCTGGATCGCGCGCGGCGACAACGGCAACGCCTCCGACAACAAGGCGATTATCGCCGAAACCATCGCGCTGCGCGCCGAGCGCGCCAAGCTGCTGGGCTACAAGACCTATGCGCACTATCGGCTCGACGACGCCATGGCGAAGACGCCGGAGGCGGTGCGCGGGCTGCTGGAAAAGGTCTGGGCGCCGGCGCGGGTGCGCGCGCTCGCCGATCGCGACGCCATGCAGGAGATCATCCGCGAGGAGGGCGGCAACTTCGCGCTCGCGGCCTGGGACTGGCGCTACTACGCCGAGAAGCTGCGCAAGATCCGCTGCGATATCGATGAGGCGTCGGTCAAACCGCATATCCAGCTCGACAAGGTGATCGAGGCGGCGTTCCACACCGCGCAGCGGCTGTTCGGACTCACGTTCACGCGCGCCGACGTGCCGGTCTGGCATTCCGACGTCCGGGCCTGGGAGGTGCGCGCGGCCGACGGCGGCCACGTCGGCGTGTTCTTCGGCGATTATTTCGCCCGGCCAAGCAAGCGCAGCGGCGGCTGGATGGGCACGTTCCGCCACCAGGAAAAGTTCCTGCGCAACATCCGCCCGCTGGTCATCAACGTGATGAACTTCAACAAGGGCAAGCCGACGCTGCTCTCGTTCGACGACGCGCGCACGCTGTTCCATGAGATGGGCCACGCGCTGCACGGCCTCATGTCCGACGTGACCTATCCGACGATCTCCGGGACCAACGTGCTCACCGACTGGGTCGAGCTGCCCTCGCAGCTCTATGAGCACTGGTTCGAGCGGCCGGAAATCCTGCGGCAGTTCGCCCGCCACGTCGACACCGGCGAGCCGATGCCGGAAGACCTGCTGCAACGGCTGATCGCGGCGCGCACCTTCAACCGCGGCTGCGACACGCTGGAGTACATTTCCTCGGCGATGGTCGATCTCGAGCTGCATCTGCTGGAATCCGCCGAGGGGCTCGACGTCAACGCGTTCGAGCAGGCGACGCTCGAGCGCATCGGCATGCCGGCGGAGATCGTCATGCGGCACCGCCCGCCGCACTTCAGCCACGTGTTTTCCGGCGGCTATTACGCCTCGGCCTACTACAGCTACATGTGGTCGGAGGTGATGGACGCCGACGCGTTCCGCGCGTTCGAGGAGACCGGCGACGTGTTCGACGCCGCGACCGCGCAGCGGTTGAAGGAGTTCGTGCTGTCGTCGGGCGGCTCGCGCGATCCGGCGGAGCTCTACGTCGCCTTCCGCGGCCGGCTGCCCACCGCCGACGCGCTGCTCAAGCGCCGCGGCTTCGCCGACGCGGCCGCATGACCGACCTCCACAGCGCCGGACATAACCGCGGCGTCGTCGCGGCGCCGCATCACGCGGCGGCGCAAGCCGGGCGCGAAATCCTGGCCGAGGGCGGCAACGCGCTCGAGGCGATGGTGGCGATGGCCGCGACCATCGCCGCGGTCTATCCGCACATGAACCACATCGGCGGCGACGGCTTCTGGCTGGTGCGCGAGCCGAACCGGTGCGTGCGCGCGATCATGGCGCCGGGGCCGGCCGGCGCATTGGCGAACCGCGAGCTTTATCGCCAGCACGAGACCATCCCGCCGCGCGGACCGCTTGCGGCGCTCACCGTGCCGGGCGCGATCTCTGGCTGGACGCTGGCGCTGGAGGCGGCGCGCGCGGTCGGCGGCAAGGGGTTGCCGCTCGACGTCCTGCTGCACACCGCGATCGGCTATGCGCGCGACGGCTATGTGGTCAGCAAGAGCCAGGAGCGGCTGACCACGGAGAAGCTCGCCGAACTGAAGGACGTGCCGGGCTTTGCGGAGACTTTTCTTCCGGACGGCAAGCCGCCCAAGGCCGGAACCAAGCTTCAGCAGAGCGCGCTCGCGAACACGCTCGATCATTTCACCCGTGCCGGCGGGCTCGACGACTTCTATCGCGGCGATATCGGGCGCGAGATCGCTGCTGACCTGGAGAAGATCGGTAGCCCGGTGACGCGCGAGGACTTGAAGCGCTACCGCGCGACCATCGCCGATCCGCTGTCGGTGACGCTGCGCGCCGGTACGGTCTACAACACGCCGCCGCCGACGCAAGGGTTGGCTTCGCTGATGATCCTTGCGCTCTACGAGCGATTGGGCGTGCGTGAGGCCGCGAGCTTCGAGTTCGTGCATGGCCTTGTCGAGGCGACCAAGCGCGCGTTCCGCGTGCGCGACCGGTATGTCACCGATCCGGCGCACTTAGCCCATTCGCCGTCGCGCTATCTCGAAGTCAAATTCCTCGACGCCGAGGCCGAGAAAATCGACCGCCGCCGGGCCGCGCTATGGCCGGCGCCGAAGGGCGAGGGCGACACCATCTGGATGGGTGCGGCAGACAAAAGCGGTCTGGTCGTGTCCTACATCCAGTCGCTGTACTGGGAGTTCGGGTCCGGCTGCGTGCTGCCGAAGACCGGCGTGTTGATGCAGAACCGCGGCGCGAGCTTCTCGCTTGATCCCGGCGCCGCCAACCCGCTGGCGCCGGGACGGCTGCCGTTCCACACGCTCAATCCGGCGCTGGCGGTGCTCTCCGACGGCCGCATCATCGGCTACGGCACCATGGGCGGCGACGGCCAGCCGCAGACCCAGGGCATGCTGTTCGCGCGCCACGTGCTGCATCGCCAGACGCTCGACCAGGCGCTCGCCGCGCCGCGCTGGCTGCTCGGCCGCACCTGGGGCTCGCCGCACACCAATCTGCGGATGGAGACCCGCTTCGACGGCCACCTGACCGAGCGGTTGATGTCGGCCGGGCACGACGTCGAGATGCTCGCTGAGCCTTATTCCGACACGATGGGCCATGCCGGCGCGGTGGTGCTGCATCCGAGCGGAACGTTCGAAGGCGGCCACGATCCTCGCGCCGACGGCGGCGCGGCGGGGATTTAAAACTTGTCCCGGACGCGGTGCACCGCTGACCCGGGACACGAGAGCGGAATCACCCCACCTTCGCGCCGTACTGCTCGTCGGTGACGTGCTCCAGCCACTCGACGTGCTTGCCGTCGAGCGCCTCCTGCATCGCCACGTGGACCATGCCGGTGGTCGGTCCGGCTCCGTGCCAGTGCTTCTCGTTCGGCGCGAAGAACACGCAGTCGCCCGCGCGGATTTCCCGGATCGGTCCGCCCCAGGCCTGCACGCGCCCGGCGCCGGCCACGACATAAAGCGTCTGCCCGAGCGGATGGGTGTGCCACGCGGTGCGCGCGCCGGGCTCGAAGCTGACGCGCGCGGCGCGCACGTTGGCGGGTTTCGGCGCTTCGATGATTGGATCCTGCCATACCGTGCCGGTGAATGAATCCGCCGGACCTCTGCGGGTGGGCCTGGAACCGCTGGGATGGATGTCCATTTGTTTCTCTCCCTATTTTGGAAAATCGTAAAGCAAAGCGGGATTGTCGACCAGGATGCGCCGGCGCGTCGCGGCGTCCGGTGCCCAGTCGGACAGCAGATCGAACAGCACGGCGTCGTCGGGCTTGTCCTGCTCGGCCGGATGCGGCCAGTCGCTGCCCCACACCATGCGTTCGGGCGCGGCCTCGATGTAGGCGCGCGCGATCGGCGTTGCCGCCGCGTAGGCTGGCGGCTCGGCCAGCATGTAGGCGCCGGACAGCTTCATCCAGGTGCGGCCATTGTCGAGCATGCGGCGGACGACGGTGAATGCCGGATCGTTCACACCGGCCGTCAGGCGGCCGAGGTGATCGAACACGATGGTGCCGGGCAAACGTTGCAGCAGGTCGGCGGTCTCGACGATCTGGTCGCTGCGCAGATGAAGCTGCACATGCAGGCCGAGCGGCTCGACGCGCTTAGCCAGCGGCTCGATCATGTCGCGCGTGGTCGCCGCGGTCTTGGGATCGAACTGGGTGAAGCGGATGCCGCGGATGCCGTCGTCCATCAGGCGCTTGAGCTCGGCGTCAGTCACGGTCGGATGGACCACGGCGATGCCGCGTGCCTGTGGCCCAAGCTGGGCGATGGCGTCGAGCGTGACAGCGTTGTCGATGTGGTTTGCCGCCGGCTGCACCACCACCACGCGGCTGGTGCCGATCCGTTGTTGAAACCGCCGGTACTCGGCGACTCGGGCGTCCGCCTGCATCCGGGCGCCAGGCCGTGCCGGCGGAAACCGCTCGCCGTCGTAAATATGCATGTGGCAATCGCAGGTGTTCGGCGGCGCCTGGAGTTTCGGCCTGGATATCCCTGCGGAATTCGGGACTTGCATGGGTGTTATCTATACGGCCTCCATTCCGCCCCAGTCCATGGTATGTTCCGGATCATGACTCGCCCCGCTCGACTGCTTCTCACTGCGCTCGCCGGCCTGCTGGTGTCCGCCGCCACTGCGCTCGCGCATCCGCATGTCTGGGTGACGATGAAAAGCGAAGTCGTCTACAGCGCCGACGGCACCGCCATCGGCATCCGCCACGCCTGGACCTTCGACGACATGTTCTCGACCTTCGCGATCCAGGGTCTCGAGAGCAAGCAGAAGGGCGTGTTCACCCGCGAGGAGCTGCAGCCGCTCGCCGAGGTGAACGTCACATCGCTCAAGGAGTACGACTTCTTCACCCACGCCAAGGCGAACGGCCGCAAGACCAGCTTCGTCGAGCCGAAGGAGTATCACCTCGAGCTCAAGGATTCGCTGCTGACGCTGCACTTCATGCTGCCGTTCAAGGCGCCGGTGAACACCAAGAGCCTCGACCTCGAAGTGTTCGACCCTGGCTATTTCGTCGACTTCCAGCTCGCTGAGAAGAACCCGGTCGCGCTGACCGGTGCGCCCGCGGGCTGCAAGCTCGATCTCGGCAAGCCGCAGGAAATGAACAAAGAGATGGCGCAGCGGCTGGCGGAGATTCCGCCCGACGGAAAAATTCCGGAAACGTTCGGCGATCAGTTTGCCAACAAGATTAGGGTGAGATGCCCGTGACGCGTGGCGGCGAGCGCATTGTCATCGCGCTCACGGCCATTGCCACTCTCGCCGTGCTCTCCGGCGCGCTCGATGCGGCGCTGGCGCAGAGCGGCCCTTTCGGCGTCGGCCGTCCGCCCGCCGCACCACCGCCACCGCCCGACGGCATTTTCGGCTGGATCTTCCAGAAGCAGGCGGAGTTCTACCGGCAGTTTTCCGGCTTGATCCGCGCGGCGAAGACCGACGGCACCGCGGTCTGGAGCCTGCTCGGCCTGTCGTTCCTCTACGGCGTGTTCCACGCCGCCGGGCCCGGACACGGCAAGGCGGTGATCTCGTCCTATGTGGTCGCCAACGAGGAGACCTGGCGCCGCGGCGTTATTCTCTCGTTTGCATCGGCGATGCTGCAGGCGCTGGTCGCGGTGGTCATCGTCGGGATCGCAGCGGCGCTGCTGAACGCGACCGCGGCGACGATGAGGATGGCCGTCAACGTGATCGAGATGTTGAGCTATGGGCTCATCGTCTTGATCGGCCTGCGGCTACTCTGGGTGAAAGGGCGCGCCTTCGTCCGAGAGTTGCGGATGCTGGGCCAGCCCGCCTCGGTCGGCGCCGCGGCGACAGCGCAGCGCCACGACCATCATCACCATGATCATGGACACGATCCCCACCATCACGACCACAAGCACGATCACGCCCACCACGATCATGGTCACGCGCATTCGCACGAGGGCCACGCGCACGATCACGACCACGACGCCTCCGCCTGGGGTCATGCCCATGCGCCGGAGCCGCAAGAGCTTGCCGGGTCGGGCGGATGGAAGCGTGGGCTTTCCGCCATTGTGGCCGTGGGCCTGCGGCCGTGCTCGGGCGCGATCCTGGTGCTGGTGTTTGCGCTGGCGCAGGGCCTGTTCTGGGCTGGCGTGGTCTCGACCTTCGTGATGGGGCTCGGCACCGCCATCACGGTGGCGGTAATCGCGACGATTGCGGTCGGCGCCCGGACCTGGGCCGGCCGTCTGTCGCGCGCCGGCACCGGCTACGGCATGCTGGCGATGCGGGCGGTCGAGGTCGCCGCGGCCGTGGCGATCGTGGCCTTCGGCGCGCTGCTGTTCACCGGCTATATGGTCAACGAGCAGATCGGCTTTTAGTTAGCTGAAATCTTCCGGCTTCAATTCGATCGGCGCGCCATGCGGCGTGCGGTCGGCGGCGTGATCCCAGGCGTCGAAGTAGCGCTTGAGCGTGGTGGCATCGGCGACGCCCTTTTCAGACACCAGCCGTTCCAGCGTGTTGAGCCAGTGCCGGTAGTAGGTCTCGCCGGTGTCGGGATCGCCGGCGGTCTGCGCCTTCTTGATCTCGGCGGACAGCGTTGCCGCCCATTCCGGCCAGGTGAACAGCTTGCGCGCGTGCAGCGCCAGCGCCATGGCGAAGGCCTGCGCCTCCCACGGCTCGCGGAACACCGGGCCTTCCGCGTCGCAGGGAATGCTTGGGACGGCTTCTGCCGCGCGCTTCGCGGCAGCGGTGTCGATGGAGGTCATGGTCCTTCCTTTGTCATTCCGGAAGCCGAGCGAAGCGAGGCTATCCGGAATCCATTTCTCCGCGGCGGGATGGATTCCGGGTTCGCGGGCTTCGCCCGCGCCCCGGAATGACGGCTAGGCCGGCTCGAGATACGGCTCGAACGCGTCGATCGAGATTTTCAGCGTCGGGTCGGCGTCCGGGCCCCAGAGCTCGCGGCTCTCGAACACCACGGTGTAGAGCCATTGCGGATTGTCGCCCCGGTCGACCGCGACCGAGTCCGGATACATGTGGCAGCCGTGGATCAATTCGACCACGCCGACCTTGTCGCGCGCGTAGCGCGGCAGCCGGGTGTGGGTCTGCGGATGGATGTTCCTGGTGCGCACGCGGTCGCCGGGCTTGAAGCGGGCGGGGCCCTGCTGCTGCCGGTAGAACGAGCTGCGCGTCATGCCGGCTTCCACCACGTCGGGTGTGAGCTTGCGCTTCAGCGGCTTGCCCGGCCGCAGCGCGTGGCCGGCGGCCATCTCGTCGGGGCCGACATAGCCGCGCTCCAGCACGTTCTTCTCCATCGCCAGCGCCCAGCGCTGGTAATAGGACGAGGTCAGATACACGCCGGGCGGCAGTTGCTCCTGCGCGAAACGCGAGTGGTCGATGTGCCAGGCTCCGGCGTATCCCATGGCGCGCTGCATCGCCAGCACGCGTCCCTCCCAGGGCGCGTGGAACGGCGGCTCGTTCGGCTCGGCTTCGACCTTGCCGAAGCCGTCCATGCCGCCCATGTCGTGGACGCCGTTCATCGCGCCAGTTCCTCGGGCTTCTTGGCCAAGCCGGCGCCGATCATCGAATCGCGGGTGACGAGATCGGCGAGCCGCTCCTCGCTCCAGCCTTCAGTGCCGGCGGGGCGCATTGGCAGCACCAGGAAGCGCGTCTCGGCGGTCGAATCCCAGACCCGGACTTCGGTTTCCTTCGGCAGGTCGATGCCGAAATCGGCGAGCACGCCGCGCGGGTCTTTCACCGCGCGCGAGCGGTAGGGCGCCGACTTGTACCAGACCGGCGGCAGCCCAAGCACCTCCCACGGGTAGCAGGAGCACAGCGTGCAGACGATCATGTTGTGGCGCTGCGGGGTGTTCTCGACCGCCACCAGGTGGTCGCCGACGCGGCTCATGTGGCCGAGCGAAGCGACCGCCTTCGAGGCGTCATCCAGCAGCGCCTGCTTGTAGGCGGGATCGGTCCAGGCCTTGGCGACGACGACCGCGCCGTTGCGCGGGCCGATCTTGGTCTCGTAGGCCTCGATGATGGCGTCGAGCGCCGCCGGATCGACGTAGCCCTTCTCGGTCAGGATGGTCTCCAGCGCGCGCACGCGAAGCTGCGTCTCCGACAGCTCCGAGCCATGCTCGTGGTGGTGATCGTGGTCATGATCGTGATCGTGGCCAGCCATGGAATCAGGGCCTCCGGCGGATGGATTTGGGATTATATATAGCATGGCATTGCCGTCCTCCACCCTGGCGCTGGCCGACCGGATCGACCGCCTGAACGCGGCGATCGGGCGCACCGCGGCATGGGCTTGCCTGTTCATCGTCGTGGTGCAGTTTGCGGTTGTGCTGCTGCGCTATGCCTTCGGCATCGGCTCGATCTGGCTGTCGGAATCGATCATCTACGGCCACGCCGCGCTGTTCATGCTGGCCGCCGCCTGGACGCTGCGCGAGGGCGGCCACGTGCGGGTCGACGTGTTCTATGCGGACGCCACGCCGCGCACCAAGGCGCTGGTCGACCTCTTTGGCGCGCTGCTGCTGCTGCTGCCGTTCATGCTGGTGCTGCTGTGGTTTGCCGTACCCTACGTGGAGCGCTCCTGGGCGACCCTCGAACGCTCGCGCGAGACCAGCGGCCTGCCGTTCGTATTTCTGCTGAAGACCTTGATCCCGCTGTTCGCGCTGCTGATGGCGCTGCAGGGGATATCGCAGGCGATCCGCGCCGCGCATGTGTTGCAATCTCTGCCCGTCACCCGGCCATGAAGGCACGATGATCCTTCCCGAAATCCTCGCCGTTCTCATGGTGGTCGCGGTCTGCGGTCTGCTGATGTTCGGCTATCCGGTGGCGCTGACGCTCGGCGGCGTGTCGCTCGCCTTCGCCGTGCTGGGACACCTGCTGGATGTGATGAGCTTCTCGTTCTTGGGCGCGCTGCCGCAGCGCGTGTCGGGCGTGATGACCAACGAGGTGCTGCTGGCGATCCCGATGTTCGTGTTCATGGGCGTGATGCTGGAACGCTCGCGCATCGCCGAGGACCTGCTGGAGACCATGGGCCGGCTGTTCGGCACGTTGCGCGGCGGGCTCGGCATCTCGGTCGCGCTGGTCGGCACGCTGCTCGCCGCCGCCAAGGGCGTGGTCGGCGCCACCACCGTGACCATGGGACTGATCACGCTGCCGGCGATGCTGCGCCACGGCTACGACAAGCGGCTCGCCGCCGGCACGGTGGCGGCGACCGCGACGCTGGCGCAGATCTTTCCGCCCGCGACCGTGCTGGTGCTGCTCGGCGACCAGCTTTCGACCGCGTACCAAGCCGCGCAACTGTCGCAGGGCGTTTTCGCGCCGGCGTCGGTGACGGTGAGCGACCTGTTCGCCGGCGCGATCGTGCCGGGCTTTGCGCTGGTCGGTTTCTACATTCTCTTTCTGATCTTCATGGCGGTGTTCTTCCCGAAAACCTCGCCGGCGATCCCGCCGGAGCCGGGCGCGCCCAAGGGC
This sequence comes from Rhodoplanes serenus, assembly GCA_945893085.1. Lineage (GTDB taxonomy): Bacteria > Pseudomonadota > Alphaproteobacteria > Rhizobiales > Xanthobacteraceae > Z2-YC6860. The sequence continues at coordinate 9,886 of CAMDEB010000046.1, forward strand.
TTCGCGCTGGCACGCCGCGTGATCGAGGTGCTGGTGGCGCCGATCCTGCTGATCCTCGCCGTGCTCGGCTCGATCCTCGGCGGCATCGCGACGCCGACCGAGGCGGCGTCGGTCGGCGCGGTCGGAGCGATGGCGTTGACGGCGCGGCGCTCGCGGCTGGCCGAAGTGTTGGGGTCCACGGTTGTGAAGACCGCGCAGATCACCTGCATGATCTTCGTGATCCTGATCGGGGCTACGCTGTTCAGCCTGGTGTTCCGTGGTCTCGGCGGCGACGACATGGTGCATCGTGCGCTGTCCGATCTGCCGGGCGGCACCGCCGGCGCGATCCTGGCGGTGATGCTGGCGATGTTCCTGCTCGGCTTCGTGATGGACGCCTTCGAGATCATCTTCGTGGTGGTGCCGATCGTCGCGGTGGCGCTGCTCAAGCTGCCGGGCGTCGATCCGGTCTGGCTCGGCATCATGATGGCGCTCAACCTGCAGACCTCGTATATGCACCCGCCGCTCGGGCCGACGCTGTTCTACCTGCGCGGCGTCGCGCCGCCCGAGATCACCACCTGGGACATCTATGTCGGTGTGATCCCGTTCGTGCTGATCCAGCTGTTTGCGCTGGTCGTGCTGTGGTACGTGCCGGGACTTGCGACGGCGCTGCCGCATGCGCTTTATGGCGGGTGAGGGACCAATGAAAGCCGCTGAACTCTTCGATCTCACCGGCCGCGTCGCGCTGGTCACCGGTGCGTCCGGCGGCCTCGGCCTGCGCTTCGCCGAGGTGCTGGCCGCGAACGGCGCCGCGGTGGCGCTGGTGGCGCGGCGGGCCGACCGGCTCAAGGACGCCAAGACGAAGATCGAACAGGCCGGCGGCAAGGCCGTGACGATCGAGGCCGACGTGCTCGATCGCGCGGCGATGAACCGCGCCTTCGACCAGGCCGAGGCGGCGTTCGGCACGGTGACGATCCTCGTCAACAACGCCGGGGTCGCACATTCGACGCGCGCGACCGACGTCACCGAGGAGGAATGGCGCCGCATCGTCGGCACCAATCTCGACGCGGTTTTCTACTGGGCGCAGGAGGGCGCGCGCCGCATGATCGCCGCCAAGGCCAAAGGTGCGATCGTCAACATCGCCTCGGTGTTGGGCTTCGGCGTGTCGAAGGGCACCATCGCCTATGCCACCGCCAAGGCCGGCGTGGTGCAGATGACCAAGGCGCTCGGGCTCGAGCTCGCCTTCAGGGGCGTGCGGGTGAACGCGATTGCGCCCGGCTGGTTCGTCACCGACATCAACCGCGAGTACCTGTCGAGCGAGCAGGGCAAGAAGCTCACCCGCGATATTCCGGTCGGCCGCTTCGGCCAGGACGGCGACCTCGACGGCGCGCTGCTGCTGCTGGTGTCCGACGCCGGAGGCTACATGGCCGGGACCACCGTGGTGGTCGACGGCGGCCAGATGGTGGCGTTGCGCGGTTAGCCGTCCAGCGCCGAGGTCCGCGCGCCGCGTCGCCACACGTCGTGCAGGATCATTCCTGCGCCCATCGCCGCGACGAAGGCGATCACCCGCGACGACAGCGTCGCGAGATCGACCAGCGCCGGCCCCGGGCAGAGCCCGACCAGACCCCAGCCGATTCCGAACAGCACGGCGCCGAACACCAGCGGCGCGTCGATATCGGTCCGGGTCGGCCACAGGCTCCGCGTCGTGAAGACCGGCTGCGTGCGACGCCTGAGGAGCGCGAAGCCAATCCCCGAGACGAGCAGCGCGGCGGCCATCACGAGCGCCAGGCTCGGATCCCACGGTCCGAAAATATCGAGAAAGTTGAGCACTTTGGCCGGCTGCGCCATGCCGGAGATCAGCAATCCGAAGCCGAACAGCAGGCCGCAGCCGAGGGCGGACATCAAGATCGCCATGGCGAGCCTCCGAAGCCGTGGCGCACCAGGAACACCACGGTGATCGCGGTGGCCACGAAGATTACCGTCGCGACGATCGAGCGCGGCGACAGCCGGGCGATGCCGCAGACGCCGTGGCCCGACGTGCAGCCGCCGCCAAGCCGCGTGCCGAAGCCGACCAGCAGGCCGGCGCCGACGATTACGCCCCAGCTCGCGGGCATCTGCGGCACCGGCAGCGCAAAGCCGAACAATGCGCCGAGCAACGGCGCGGCCACGAGCCCGGCGAGAAAGGCCAAGCGCCAGTTGAGATAGGTTGTCCTGAGCATGAGGCAGCCACCGAGAATGCCGCTGATACCGGCGACGCGGCCGGTGAGCAGCATCAGCAATACGGTCGAAAGCCCGATCAGCGCGCCCCCGAACAAAGCCGTCAATGGAGTGAATTCGGTCGTGAATTCGGTCATGGTCCTGACCTCGCGCCCTCTCCCCGCACAGGAGCAGAGGTGACATTATGCTCCCACGAGCCCGCCTCACGATGCAACGACGGAAAGCCTCGTCATGGATTTCACGCTTTCGCCCGAAATCGAAAATCTCCGCCTGCGCACCCGCGCCTTCGTCGAAGAGCACGTGCTGCCGCTTGAATCCGATCGGGCCAATTTCGCCGAGCATGAGAACATCCCCGACGAGCGGCTCGCGCCGGTGCGGGAGAAAGCGAAGAAGGCCGGGCTCTGGGCGCCGCAATCTCCAAAAGAATATGGTGGAATGGATTTGCCGATCGTCGCCTGGGCGGTGATGTACGAGGAGGCGGCGCGCTCGCTGTTCGGCCCGCTCGCGTTCAACTGCATGGCGCCCGACGACGGCAACATGAACGTGCTGAAGATACTCGGTACCCCGGCGCAGAAGGAAAAGTGGCTCAAGCCGATCGTCGAGGGAAAAGTGCGCTCGTCGTTCGCGATGACCGAACCGGCGCCTGGCGGCGGCTCCGATCCGAGCATGATCAAGACCTACGCCGAGAAGAAGGGCGATACCTGGAAAATCTACGGCCGCAAATGGTTCATCACCGGCGCGGCTGCCGCCTCGCATTTCATCCTCGCGGCGCGCACGTCGGACGACAAGCGCAAGGGCATCACCACGTTCCTCTATCACAAGGACCAGCCCGGCTGGCGGATCGTGCGCCGCATCGACATCATGGGCCCGGAGGAGCACGGCGGCCATTGCGAGCTGGATTTCGACGGGCTCGAGGTGCACGACGACGACGTGTTCGGCGGTCTCGGCAACGGACTGAAGGTGGTGCAGGTGCGGCTCGGTCCGGCGCGGCTGACGCATTGCATGCGCTGGACCGGCTGGGCCAAGCGCTGCATGGAGATCGCGCAGGAGTACGTCAACCGGCGCGAAGGCTTCGGCGTCAAGCTTGCCGACCGCGAGAGCGTGCAGATGAAGCTCGGCGAGGTCGGCCACAACATCCAGATCGGCCGGCTGCTCATCATGCATGCGGCGTGGAAGCTCGATCAGGGCGATTTTGCGCGCAAGGAGGTGTCGATGGCCAAGGTGCATGTCGCCAACACGCTGCACCAGGCGGCCGACGTTGCGATCCAGCTCCAAGGCGCGCGCGGCTATTCCAAGGACACGGTGGCGGAATGGGTCTACCGCGCCGCGCGAGCCGCGCGGCTGGTCGACGGCGCCGACGAGGTGCACAAGATGGTATTGGCGAAGTTCATGCGCGAGGAAGGCCGCGATTTCTGGAGCTGGAGCGCAGGGAACAGGGTGTAATAGTCTTGGGCCGCCGGAAGAGTGTTCGTCGAAGGAGCGTAGCCATGTCGTTCTGGAGAATGTTGCTGGCGTCGTTGGCTATCTTTGCCGCGAGCGGACTGAGCCACCCCGCGCAATCCCAGGACTGGCCGCAGCGGCCGGTCAAGATCATCGTGCCGTTCGCGCCGGGCGGTAACGCCGACGGCATGGCGCGCATGGTCGCGCAGCGCTTCAACGACGTGTTCAATCAGCAGTTCGTGGTCGAGAACCGCACCGGCGCGGGCGGCGCGATCGCCGTCGAAGGGGTCGCGCGCGCTCCGGCCGACGGCCTGACGCTGCTCTGGGGCGTGCAGCCGCAGATCGTGATCCTGCCGGCCATGACCAAGGTGCCCTACGACGCGGTGAAGGACCTCGCCCCGATCAGCGTGCTCGGCACCAATCCGTTCGTGCTGGTGGTGAACGGCAAGCTGCCGGTGAAGACGGTGCCGGAGTTCGTCGCTTACGTGCGCGCACAGCCCGGCAAGCTCAGCTATGGCTCGAGCGGCCTCGGCAGCGTCGCGCAGCTGGCGATGGCGCTGTTCCTCAAGCGCGCCAACGTCGAGATGACTGCGGTGCACTATCGCGGCAATGCGCCGGCACTGGCGGACGTGATCGCCGGTCACGTGCCGGCGATGTTCTCGAGCCTGGCGGATGCGCTGCCGCATGCGGCGAGCGGCGCGGTGCGCCTGCTGGCGGTCAGCGGCGCCAAGCGCGCGTCGCAGATCCCGGATGTGCCGACGGTCGCAGAGACCGGCTATCCCGGCTACAACGTCGTCACCTGGAACGGCCTGATGGCGCCGGCCGGAACGCCGAAGCCGATCGTCGACAAGATCGCGGCGGAGATGGCCCGCGCCGTGAAGGACGCCAAATTCGCCGAGCGCCTGATCGCCTACGGCGTCGATCCGCTCGGCAACAGCCCGGCGGAGTTCACGCAGTTGATCGCGGCGGAGATTCCGCTCTGGATCGAAGCGGTGAATCTTGCGGGCGCGAAAACGCCGTAGGAATAACGCGGCGACACAGGTGTTGTGGTCCATGATCAAAAGAATCAAAGGGGAGCGCAATGAAGCAAGTCATCGTGAGTGCGTTGGCCGCGGCGGCACTCTGGAGTGCAAACGCCATGGCCGCTGAGGTCAAAGTGCTGTCCGCGGGCGCGGTCGAGCCGGGTCTGCACAAGGCGGTCGAGCTGTTCAAGAAAGCCAGCGGCCACGATGTGAAGATCCAATTCAACACCACGCCGCAGATCGCCAAGAGACTTGAGGATGGCTACGTCGCCGACGTAGTGATTGCGCCGCCGGCTGCGCTCGACCAGCATGCCAAGAACAGCAAGGTGGTCACGGAAGGCCGGGCGATGGTGGGCCGCGTCGGGGTCGGCGTCACCGTTCGCCCGCGCGCGCCGGTACCGAGTGTCGGAACCAGCGAGGCGTTGAAGCAGGCGGTGCTGGCTGCGGATTCGGTCGTCTACAACACCGCGTCCACCGGGATCTACCTGGAGAGGCTGTTCGAGCGGCTGGGCGTCGGCGAGCAGATCAAGGCCAAGACGACGCGTTACGCCAACGGCGAGGCGGTGATGGAGCACGTCATCAAAGGCAAGGGCAACGAGATCGGCCTGGGCGCGATCACCGAGATCAAGCTGTACGAGGCCAAGGGCACCCTGAAGCTGGTCGGCCCGCTGCCGGCGGACGTGCAGAACTACACCGCCTATGCCGCGGCGCTGTCAACCAACGCGCCGTCGGCGGATGCGGGCAAGGCGTTCCTGGCGTTCCTGGCAACGCCCGCGGCCAAGCAGGCGTTCACGGCGGCGGGGATCGAATAGCCGTCAGGTCCGATAGCTGCTGTCGATTTGATCCATCATCCGCAGGTAGGCCGGCCAGTCGGCGGCGCCGCGGCCGCTGTCGTGCGTCTGGTATTGCGCCGCGACCTTCTCGCAGACCTCCGGCGGGATTTCGATCAGCGCGCCGCCGGTGGCTTCCATCTTGAGCTGGATGGTCGCGGCCGACATCAGGTATCTCATCAGGATGAAGCCCTCGCGCGCGTTCTTACCGACGGTGAGAAGACCGTGGTTGTGCAGGACAAGCCCGCGGTGCTGGCCGAGCGCCTTCAGGATGCGCTCGCGCTCGCTGAAATCCTCGGTGATGCCCTCGTAGGGGTGATAGCCGATGCGCTGATAGAAGCGCATGGCCTGCTGCGACACCATCTTGAGCCCGCCCTGGAGGCCCGCAAGCGCCATGCCGGTCTCGGTGTGGACGTGCACCGCGCAATTGACGTCGGGCCGGCCCTTCAGCACGCCACCGTGCAGCGTGAAGCCCGGCCGGTTGACCCCCGACTTCTCGTCGAGGTCGTCATTCATGTCGACCTTTCGGAGATTGGTGGCGGTGACCTCGGTCCACAGCAGCTCGTGCTGCTTCATCAGGAACTTGCTCGGCTCGCCCGGCACGCGCATCGAGCAGTGATTGTAGATCACATCGTCCCAACCGTAGTGCGCGCAGAGGCGATACACCGCGGCCAAATCCACCCGGGCCTGCCATTCCTCGGGCGACATGCCGGCGGGGACGACGGTTGCGGGATTCTGGTGGGTGTTCATGGCGTGGGCCTCCGCTGAAGGATGCGCGATTGTATCACTCCGCGCGGCATTGCGCAGCCCTGTCGGCGGCGCTGCGGCTTCGTGTTAGCCTTCGCTTGAACGCAGAGAGAACGAAGGCTCATGAGCACCCCGATCCAGATCAGAATGAGCGGCTACGGCCCGCCAACGACGGGCTTCAGCCAGGCGCTGAAGCGGATTGGCGACCGGGTCTCGGCCGAGTTCGGCGACCGCGTCGACATCAAGTACATCTATAACGTCATGGACCTCGGCTACAAAGCCGAGGACA